>NZ_JAWOTF010000012.1:0-147429 GCF_033338735.1 Vibrio sp. Vb1127
GCGGAATTGGTAGACGCACCAGATTTAGGTTCTGGCGCCGCAAGGTGTGAGAGTTCAAGTCTCTCCTTCCGCACCATTATCGGAAAACCCAGCATGACTTTGCTGGGTTTTTTCTTTTTTTTGGTTCTGGACTCGGGAAATCATTAGATTTGCCGAATTAAAAAAGCGAGCTCATGGCTCGCTTTTTTTCTATCTGTGATTTGAGTAGCTTACTACATACCTAACGCGTATTTCAGTACTTGAGCCTTAATTGGCCCTGAGTTTTCAGCAAGCTTCAATGCAGCATTACGTACGAACTTCAATGGCCCAAGATCGTTGCTAAAACCTTTATAGAAAAAGTCCATGCCCGTCTGCATGAGTAAGTTGTCAGGTCGACGTGCGCGTTCGTATTTCGCGAGTAAGGTATCTTCCAGCTTTTCTTGGTGTTCTGTTACCGAAAGGAGAACGTCTACATCTTTGAAGCCTAAGTTTACCCCTTGCCCTGCAAGCGGATTGATCGTATGAGCAGAGTCACCCACTAACACGCAATTTTTGCTTGAGTAGCTTTGCGCATGACGACGAGTGAGTGGGAATGAGCCAAACTGTAAAACTTCAATATCGCCTAATTCAGCAGGGAAATGACGTAAGATTTCTTCCCTTAGTTGAGGTTTACCCATCGCACACAGTTGTTTAATACGTTTAGGCGAGTCATACCAAACCAAAGAACCTTGGCCTACTACTTGACCATCGTCGTTACTCAAAGAGCACAGAGGTAAAAATGAACGTGGGCCTGAAGGTGTAAATTGTTGCCAAGTAATATCTTGCTGAGGCAATTCTGTTTTCACGTTAATCAACATGCAGTGTTGTCGGTAGTCCCACGCAGTTACACCAATTCCAGCCAATTGACGAACTTTAGAGTTTGCACCATCAGCACCAATCACCCAGTTAGCTTCAAACTGCTCCCCACTTTCTAGTGTCACAAGGTTTACATCTGCAAACTCAATGGCTTTTAATCGCTCAGGACACATCACGGTTAGATTTTCATACTGAGAGAAGACTTGCCAAAGACCTAATTGGATTAGGCGATTTTCAACGATGTAACCTAGCTGATCCAATGACAATTCATCAGAGTGAAAACGAGTACGGCACTCTGGGTGCTCCCAAGTTTCTAAGCGACGATAAGGACAAACTCGCATGCTCTTGATCTCTGACCATGCTCCGAGTGAATCAAGTAACTCCACCGACTGGTGCGAGATTGCAGATACACGAATATCCATCGCCTGAGCGGCATCAAAAACTTTAGGTTTTGTACCTTCAACCAAGACAACGCTTCTGCCCTGCTTGGCAAATCCAACAGCGACGGCTGCCCCAACCATACCGCCACCGATCACGGCGATGTCATACTTGTTCATTTTTCACTCTTCATCGTGCTGATTAATTGGCGTTTTTTATTGTACTTTCCATGGCTATTTTTACAAAATTGTTTAACAAAAAACCTTGTTCTGCATAGGGCGAAAAACTAGATTTCATCAGGCTTTGCAGAGAATTAGCTAGATCACTAGTCAGGTGCTTTTTAAAGCAGTACAATACGCCGCTTACCGCCGTGATGGCGGCTATAATTTGAGCAATAGCTCTCCGATTTAAGTACAACTGAACGAGCGAAAGTGAGATGAGTAAGAAACTGCTAATTAAAACCTGGGGCTGCCAGATGAACGAATACGATTCATCAAAAATGGCCGACCTGCTTAATGCTGCAAACGGCTACGAGCTGACGGAAGAGCCAGAGGAAGCAGACGTACTTCTACTTAACACCTGTTCGATCCGTGAAAAAGCGCAAGAGAAAGTTTTCCACCAGTTAGGCCGCTGGAAAACACTAAAAGATAAAAAACCTGGCGTAGTTATCGGTGTAGGTGGTTGTGTAGCAACGCAAGAAGGTGACCATATTCGTGAACGTGCACCATACGTTGACGTTATTTTTGGCCCACAAACTTTGCACCGCCTACCTGAGATGATCAAACAATCTCAGTCCGATGATGCACCAGTTATGGACATTTCGTTCCCAGAGATCGAAAAATTCGACCGCCTACCTGAACCTCGCGCAGAAGGTGCGACAGCATTCGTTTCTATTATGGAAGGCTGCTCTAAGTACTGTACTTACTGTGTCGTACCGTACACTCGTGGTGAAGAAGTAAGCCGTCCAATGGATGACGTACTGTTCGAAATCGCCCAACTTGCTGAACAAGGCGTACGTGAAGTAAACCTTCTGGGGCAAAACGTAAACGCGTACCGTGGTCCTATGCACGATGGTGAGATCTGTTCATTTGCAGAACTGCTTCGTTTGGTTGCGTCTATCGATGGTATCGACCGTATTCGTTTCACGACGAGCCACCCGTTAGAATTCACAGACGACATCATCGCAGTATACGAAGATACCCCAGAACTTGTTAGCTTCCTGCACTTACCTGTGCAAAGTGGTAGTGACCGTATCCTAACGATGATGAAACGCCCTCACACCGCTATCGAATACAAATCGATCATCCGTAAACTGCGTAAAGCTCGTCCTGATATTCAAATCAGTTCAGACTTTATTGTTGGTTTCCCTGGTGAGACAGACAAAGACTTCCAAGACACCATGAAGCTAATCAAAGATGTAGACTTTGACATGAGCTTCAGCTTTATTTTCTCTCCACGTCCAGGTACGCCAGCAGCGGATTACCCTTGTGATGTGTCAGAACAAGTGAAGAAAGAGCGCCTTTACGAACTACAGCAAACTATCAATGCTCAAGCGATGCGTTACTCTCGCTTAATGCTTGGCACAGAACAACGTGTTCTAGTTGAAGGTCCTTCGAAGAAAAACCTAATGGAACTACGCGCTCGTACAGAAAACAACCGTGTAGTAAACTTTGAAGGTAGTGCAGACCTAATTGGTCAGTTCGTTGATGTGAAGATCGTAGACGTATTTGCAAACTCACTGCGTGGTGAGCTAGTACGTACTGAAAAAGACATGGATCTTCGTAGTGTGATTTCCCCAACGCAGATGATGGCGAAAACACGTCGCGAAGATGAGCTGGGTGTAGCTACTTTTACGCCGTAAGCTCGTATAAATAGCCATGGAGAGCCTGGTCGTTATCAGGCTCTCACTAAGTGGCAAAAAATGAGAGGCAACATTGAGCAATAAAATCGTAACTCTAGAAATTAACCTAGAACCTTCAGACAACCGCCGACTAGCTAGCCTGTGCGGTCCATTCGATGACAACATCAAGCATTTAGAACGTCGTCTAGGCGTTGAAATTAACCACCGTAGTGACCACTTTACGATTGTCGGTAAACCTCATACCGCATCAGCTGCGCTGGATATCCTGAAAACTCTATATGTTGATACCGCACCTGTACGAGGTGAGATCCCAGATATTGAGCCTGAGCAAATCCACCTAGCGATCAAAGAGTCTGGTGTTCTTGAGCAGAATACTGAGTCTAATATCGAGCACGGTAAAGAAGTCTTCGTCAAAACCAAGAAAGGTGTGATCAAACCACGTACGCCAAACCAAGCGCAGTACTTGGTTAACATGGTCACGCATGATATTTCTTTTGGTATTGGCCCGGCTGGTACAGGTAAAACCTACCTTGCTGTAGCAGCAGCTGTTGACGCACTAGAGCGCCAAGAGATCCGCCGTATTCTACTTACTCGTCCAGCGGTTGAAGCTGGTGAGAAATTGGGCTTCCTACCTGGTGATTTAAGCCAGAAAGTCGACCCATACCTACGTCCGCTATACGACGCCCTATTTGAAATGCTGGGCTTTGAGCGCGTAGAGAAGCTGATTGAACGTAACGTGATTGAGGTTGCCCCTCTTGCTTACATGCGTGGTCGTACTCTAAACGACGCCTTTATCATTCTTGATGAGAGTCAGAACACCACAGTTGAACAGATGAAGATGTTCCTAACGCGTATTGGTTTTAACTCTCGCGCAGTTATCACTGGTGATGTCACGCAAATCGACTTACCTCGTGGTGCAAAATCGGGTCTTCGTCATGCTATTGAAGTATTAAGCGAAGTTGACGACATCAGCTTTAACTTCTTCTTAGCCGACGACGTTGTACGTCACCCTGTGGTTGCTCGTATCGTTAACGCGTACGAGAAGTGGGAAGCACAAGACCAGAAAGAGCGTAAAGAGTTCGAGAAACGCCGTCGTGAAGAACGCGATGCGAAGTTACTAGAAGCAGCAAAAGCCGAACTGAATGCACAAGTTGCTTCAACTAAGGAATAATCATGGCGATTGAACTTGATCTGCAGCTGGCAGTCGAAAATGAAGAAGGTCTGCCTTCGCAGCAAGATTTCCAATTGTGGCTAGATAAGACAATTCCTCTCTTCCAGCCACAAGCCGAAGTCACCATTCGTATTGTTGATGAACAAGAAAGTCATACGCTCAACCATGAGTATCGCGGCAAAGATAAACCAACTAATGTGTTGTCGTTTCCATTTGAAGCACCTCCTGGTATGGAAATAGACTTACTTGGTGATTTGATTATTTGCCGCCAAGTTGTTGAAAAAGAGGCGGTTGAACAGAGCAAGCCTCTGCTAGCACATTGGGCGCATATGGTTGTACATGGCAGCTTGCATCTGCTAGGTTATGATCATATAGAGGATGACGAAGCCGAAGAGATGGAGTCCCTCGAAACCGAAATCATGCAAGGTATGGGTTATGAAGATCCTTACATTGCTGAAAAAGAGTAGCTATTGACCACTCGACAGGGAAAGGCGAACCACTTAAATGACTCTCGTGTTCGCCTCTCTATGTGTGCTATCACACTTCTGATAGCGTTACTTAATTGAGAAACAATGAACGAAGATAATTCTCCCTCTTCTAACGAAGATAAGAAAGAAAAGGCAGAAGGTCCGAGTAGAAAGTCCTTCTTTGAACGTCTAGGTCAACTATTTCAGGGCGAACCAAAAGATCGCCAAGAGCTTGTGGATGTTATCCGCGACTCTGAAGTTAACGACCTGATTGACCATGACACTCGCGATATGCTCGAAGGTGTTATGGAAATCTCCGAAATGCGTGTGCGTGACATTATGATCCCGCGTTCGCAAATGGTTACCGTTGAGCGTACTCACGACCTTGATACCTTGGTTGCTTTGATTACCGATGCTCAACACTCTCGCTACCCTGTGATCAGCGAAGATAAAGACCATGTGGAAGGCATACTTCTAGCGAAGGACTTACTTAAATACTTAGGCTCAGGCAGCAATCCATTTGATATCGAAGAAGTCATTCGACCAGCGGTTGTAGTACCGGAAAGTAAACGCGTTGATCGACTGCTGAAAGAATTCCGTGAAGAACGTTATCATATGGCCATTGTTGTCGATGAATTCGGTGGTGTTTCTGGTCTTGTGACCATTGAAGATATCCTTGAGGAAATCGTCGGGGATATTGAAGATGAATTCGATGAAAGTGAAGAGACGGACATTCGTAAACTAAGCAAGCATACGTTTGCTGTCAGAGCGCTGACAACCATCGAAGAGTTTAATGAGACATTCGGAACCAACTTCAGCGATGAGGAAGTTGATACCGTTGGTGGTATGGTCATGACTGCCTTTGGTCACTTACCTTCTCGTGGTGAACTGGTTGAAATTGAAGGCTACAACTTCAAAGTCACCGCTGCCGATAACCGTCGTGTCATTCAACTCCAAGTGACGATCCCAGACGAAGAAACCCTGGTTGAAGCCACTCAAGAGTAACGCGATACCCATTGGGAATCTCAGAAAATTACAATGATGAATGAACTCTTTCATCGCCTTAAGCGGCCCTCAGTGGCCGCTTTTGTTGGCGCCTCTACTACACTCGCTTTCGCTCCTTACCAGCTGTGGCCTATTGCCATTCTTAGCCCAGCAATTCTACTGATTCTTCTTGCTAACCAAACTCCGAAACGCGCACTATGGATTGGTTATGCTTGGGGGTTAGGTCAATTTGCAACTGGCGTTAGCTGGGTTTACGTCAGTATCTCCGGTTTTGGCGGTATGCCGCTCATTGCCAATTTATTTTTAATGGGCTTGCTTGTTGCCTACTTGGCTGTTTATTCAGGCTTATTTGCTTGGCTCAACAACAAGCTGTTTCCTCAATTTACGCTCACAAAAGCACTTCTCGCTGCACCTGCTTTATGGCTGATCAGTGATTGGTTGCGTGGTTGGGTGATGACTGGCTTCCCTTGGTTATGGCTAGGCTATAGCCAGATAGATGCTCCACTCGCAAGCTTTGCACCAATTGGCGGCGTAGAACTGCTTACTCTATTTATCCTTATCAGCGCAGGGGCGTTAGCCTATGCCTGGATTCATAAGCAGTGGCTGATGGTGATTATCCCTGCGGTGCTACTCAGTACTGGCTTTGGGATTCGCAACTACGATTGGGTAACACCCCGACCAGAAGACACGACTAAGCTCGCACTAATTCAAGGTAACGTAGACCAAAACCTAAAGTGGCTACCAAGTCAACGTTGGCCAACCATCATGAAGTACGCTGACTTAACTCGTGAAAACTGGGACGCTGACATTATCGTTTGGCCAGAAGCAGCAATTCCCGCTTTTGAAATTGAAGTGCCTTCATTTTTGAGCAATATCGACAGCGCTGCAAAAATGAATAACAGCGCAATCATCACCGGTGTCGTCAACCAAGCTGAAGATCGACAGTTCTACAACAGTATTCTGTCCCTAGGCATCACACCATACGGTGACTACAGCTTCGATTTAAGCGAACGTTACCATAAGCATCACCTACTACCATTTGGTGAGTTTGTACCATTTGAAGATATTTTGCGCCCATTAGCGCCATTCTTTAACCTACCGATGTCGTCGTTTAGCCGTGGGGCTTTTGTGCAGCCAAACATCGTTGCGAATGGCATGCACATGGCACCAGCGCTTTGCTATGAGATCATCTTTAATGAGCAAGTGCGTCAAAATGTGACTGACGAAACAGACTTCATTCTAACGCTTTCAAATGATGCATGGTTTGGTCACTCTATCGGTCCTCTTCAGCATATGGAGATCGCCCGTATGCGTGCCTTAGAGTTAGGTAAACCGCTCATCCGCTCGACTAACAACGGATTAACAGCGGTAACCGATCACAAAGGTAAAATCGTTGAGCAAGTACCGCAGTTTGAAACTGCAGTACTGCGCGCAGAGCTCACCCCAACCAATGGACAAACGCCATATCGAGTCCTTGGTACTTGGCCATTGTATATTTGGGTTGGGTTGAGTTTAGCGCTGGCGCTCGGCTTAAGAAGAAAACAGAGCTGATAACAGCTTGAAAGTAGAAAAGACAAAAAAGAGGCGACTAAGCCTCTTTTTTATTCATAGCATTATACTGTCGTTACGCGCCATTTATGGCTTTAATGACTGACGAGTAAAGCCTTTGTGACCACATTTAATACACGGAATGATTACAGTTGGGTGGTTATACGTTGTCTTGTGACCACACTCATCACAGACTAAAGTGCCTAAGCCTATCACCTCTCCTGCTTCATATAGCCCTTGATGCTCTAAGTCATCGAACAACTCAACCCACTCAACTTTAGTTCGGTCAGTAATCTCTAACAGCCCTTGCCATATCGAGTCCGCAATCGTTAAGTAAAACGGGCCGCTTTTGCTATCCTCGTAACTCTCTGAAAACTCTTTTAAGTCTGCTTTAAGGTACGCTTTGATTAAAGCCAATTCATCTTTGGTCAAGTCATTAGCAGCATCCACCACTTTGCCCGACGTCTCAATCGCTTTGTTAACTTCTTCCGGACTGTGCTTCAAGGTTTCAATCACATCCTCGAGCATTTCCTCATAACCTGTTTTACGTTTAGGCATAACTGACCTCCATCTTTCTCCTACCTGCGTCACTTAAGGGCGCATGGGTACAGATTGGCTATTGTTGTGATCCCTAGCTTTAGGTATTCTATGACGATCTATTTAAGTCTGTTCTAACCGAACTCACAAATTCCAAGATAACGGATACCATCGATGCAAGAACAATACAACCCACAAGATATTGAACAAAAAGTTCAAAAGCACTGGGATGACAACAAAACCTTTGTTGTAAGTGAAGACCCAAATAAAGAAAAATTCTACTGTCTGTCCATGTTCCCATACCCAAGTGGTCGACTGCACATGGGTCACGTGCGCAACTACACTATCGGTGATGTAGTATCTCGTTTCCAACGCCTACAAGGCAAAAACGTGATGCAACCTATCGGTTGGGACGCATTCGGTCTACCTGCAGAAAACGCAGCAGTAAAAAACAAAACTGCGCCAGCACCTTGGACTTACGAAAACATCGAATACATGAAGAACCAACTTAAGCTTCTAGGCTTTGGTTACGATTGGAACCGTGAATTCGCAACATGTACACCGGAGTACTACCGCTGGGAACAAGAGTTCTTCACTAAACTTTACGAGAAAGGTTTAGTTTACAAAAAGACTTCTTCTGTTAACTGGTGTCCTAACGACCAAACTGTTCTTGCAAACGAGCAGGTTGAAGACGGTTGTTGCTGGCGTTGTGATACGCCTGTAGAGCAAAAAGAAATCCCTCAATGGTTCATCAAAATCACTGAGTACGCTCAAGAGCTACTAGACGACTTAGACAAGCTTGAAGGTTGGCCTGAAATGGTGAAGACCATGCAGCGCAACTGGATTGGTCGTTCTGAAGGTGTTGAACTGAAGTTTGAAGTTAAGGGTCAACAAGACCTAGAAGTTTACACAACACGTCCAGATACGCTAATGGGTGTGACTTACGTGGGTATCGCAGCCGGCCACCCTCTTGCAGCTCTTGCAGCAGAGAACAATCCAGAGCTTGCAGCGTTTATCGACGAATGTAAGAACAACAAGGTTGCAGAAGCTGAGCTAGCGACAATGGAGAAGAAAGGTATGGCAACTGGCCTTACTGCGATTCATCCATTGAACGGCCGCGAAGTACCAGTATACGTAGCAAACTTTGTACTGATGGACTACGGTACAGGCGCGGTAATGGCAGTACCTGCACACGACCAACGTGACTACGAGTTCGCAACGAAGTACGGTCTAGACATCGTGCCTGTTATCAAGCCTGCTGATGGCAGCGAGCTAGACATTTCTGAAGCGGCATACACAGAGAAAGGCGTACTGTTCGATTCTGGTGAATTCGACGGCCTAGAATTCCAAGCGGCGTTCGATGCAATTGCAGCGAAGCTAGAAGCAGAAGGCAAAGGCACTAAGACTGTAAACTTCCGTCTACGCGACTGGGGTGTATCTCGTCAACGTTACTGGGGCGCACCAATCCCAATGGTAACGACTGAAGACGGTGAAGTTCACCCAGTACCTGCTGACCAACTACCAGTGATTCTTCCAGAAGACGTGGTAATGGACGGCGTAACCAGCCCAATCAAAGCAGACAAAGAGTGGGCGAAGACAACCTTTAACGGCGAACCTGCTCTACGTGAGACAGATACGTTCGATACGTTCATGGAATCTTCTTGGTACTACGCGCGTTACTGTTCACCACAAGCGGACGACATCCTAGACCCAGAAAAAGCAAACTACTGGCTACCAGTAGATCAGTACATCGGTGGTATCGAGCACGCTTGTATGCACCTACTGTACTCACGCTTCTTCCACAAACTACTGCGCGATGCGGGTTACGTAACTTCTGACGAACCGTTCAAGCAACTACTGTGTCAAGGCATGGTACTGGCTGATGCGTTCTACTTCGAGAACGAGAAAGGCGGCAAAGAGTGGGTAGCTCCAACAGACGTAGCCGTTGAACGTGATGGTAAAGGCCGCATTACTTCTGCTAAAGACACTGAAGGTCGTGATGTAACGCACTCAGGCATGATCAAGATGTCTAAGTCTAAGAACAACGGTATCGACCCTCAAGAAATGGTAGACAAGTACGGCGCTGACACAGTACGTCTATTCATGATGTTCGCGTCTCCAGCGGACATGACACTTGAATGGCAAGAGTCTGGCGTAGAAGGTGCGAACCGCTTCCTAAAACGTGTTTGGAAACTAGTTAAAGAGCACACAGCGAAAGGCGCAGCAGAAGCAGTAGATACCTCAGCGCTTTCTGGTGATCAAAAAGCACTTCGCCGCGACGTTCACAAAACTATCGCGAAAGTGACGGACGATATCGCTCGTCGTCAAACATTCAACACCGCGATCGCAGCGATCATGGAGCTGATGAACAAACTAGCGAAAGCGCCTCAAGAATCTGCGCAAGATCGTGCAATCCTTGACGAAGCACTGAAAGCTATTGTTGTCATGCTTTACCCTATCACTCCGCATATCTCATACGAGCTATGGGCAGCACTAGGTGAAACAGACATTGATAACGCGGCATGGCCGACGTTTGACGAAAAAGCGCTAGTTGAAGACGAAAAAACTATCGTTGTTCAAGTTAACGGTAAGCTACGTGCGAAGCTAACAGTCCCAGCGGATATCTCTAAAGACGATATCGAACAGCTTGGTCTAAACGACGAAAACGTGGTTAAGTTCACTGATGGCCTGACTATTCGTAAAGTTATTTACGTTCCAGGTAAACTGCTGAACATCGTTGCAAACTAATCACAGCTTGCAATTTGTCTCTGTTTAGCGAACTTATTTGTTTACCAAGAGTCATTAAACAGGGTAGTTCGCTACCCTGTTTATTTACCTCAAACCATTCACATGAGTGGTTTAAGGTAAATAACCCCTTCAATTTAGGATGAATACAATCAATGCGCTTTTTCTCTTTGATTAAACTACCAGTGGTATTGGTATTAGCGGGGCTTCTTTCTGCCTGTGGTTTTCACCTTCGCGGCGAGTATTCCGTACCGGAAGAGCTGCACACTATGTCTTTCTCCAGCTACGATGAATACAGTGAATTAACTCGCTATGTTCGCTCTCAACTCGAACTGAACAAAGTTGAACTTGTTCAACCCTCATCGACGGTACCCAACCTTCATTTGACGGAAGCGACAATCGATGAGCGTACACTATCGCTTTATCAAAATAGCCGTGCAGCAGAAAAAGAGCTGACATACGTAGTAAAATACCGTGTGACAATTCCTGGCTATGGTTCTAAAAACTTTACGACAACAGTAAACCGCAACTACCTAGACAACCCGTTGACCGCACTTGCAAAATCTGTTGAGCGTGACGTAATTGAAGACGAGATGCGCTTGCAAGCTGCAAAACAGATGATGCGCCAGTTGGGCCGTATTCGTGCCGAATATGAAGCAGGACAAATCTCTGAGCCAGCGAACAAAAACTCTTAGTCACTATGCGAATTTATGCCGATAAGCTAACGGATCATTTAACTAAACAAGTTAAACAGGTTTACTTAATCTTTGGTAATGAGCCGTTACTGATTCAAGAAAGCCGCCAAGCAATCCAAAAGGCAGCGTTTCAGCAAGGTTTTGAGGAAAAACACCGTTTTGCGGTGGATGCTAGCATAGACTGGAACCTAGTTTACGACTGTTTCCAAGCGATGAGCCTGTTTTCAAACCGTCAATTGATTGAGCTTGAAATTCCTGAAAGTGGCGTAACAACCGCCGTCAGCAAAGAGCTGCAAACACTGTGTGATATGCTTCATGATGACATCATGCTCGTCATTGTTGGTAGCAAACTGACCAAAGCCCAAGAAAATGCGAAATGGTTCAAAGCATTAAGCTCAAAAGGCGATTGGGTAAGCTGCTTGTCGCCAGACCTTCAACGCCTACCTATGTTCATTCAGACACGTTGCCGCACGTTGGGACTAAAACCCGATCAGCAATCACTGCAAATGTTGGCTCAATGGCATGAAGGTAACCTATTTGCATTGACACAAAGCTTAGAGAAATTGGCCCTACTCTATCCGGATGGTGAGCTGACCATCATACGTTTAGAGGAAGCCCTAAGTCGCCATAATCACTTCACTACCTTTAACTGGATCGACGCCTTACTGGCAGGTAAAGCAAACCGTGCACAACGCATTCTTCGCCAACTTGAGGCGGAAGGGGTTGAGACCGTGATCTTGATTCGAAGTGTACAAAAAGAGTTGAGCCAACTTTTAAATATGCATCAAGACTTAACTCAAATGGGAATGAACCAGGTATTTGAGAAATATCGAGTTTGGCAAAACAAGCGTCCACTCTATAACGCAGCACTGACCCGCTTATCGGCGAGTCGTATTTGTGCATTGCTCTCCTTGTTGGCTCAAGCAGAGATAAAAGCCAAAACTCAATATGACGAGTCTGTATGGCCAACTATTCATCAGTTGAGCTTAGAAACCTGCTCTCCTGATATTAAGCTGGCAATTTAAAAATCAAAGCGTGATATAGTGCGCGACCTGTTTTGCAAGCAAGAATGTAAAACACTGTAGAGATAAGAGACAAACCGAGGAAAACCGAGTGCTTCGCGAAGAACTGAAAGACTTTTTAGCTGATAAAGCCGACGACATGAAAGCGGAAGACATTATCGTCCTAAATGTGGAAGATAAATCAAGCGTGACAGATTACATGATCATCTGTACTGGTACATCCAAACGCCACGTTTCATCCATCGCTGACCATGTTGCAACAGAAGTGAAAAAAGCCGGTCTTGAGCCACTAGGAATGGAAGGTGAAAACGAAGGTGAATGGGTAGTCCTAGATATGGGCGACGCCATGCTTCACGTGATGCAAGAAGAGCACCGCGAACTCTACCAGCTAGAAAAACTCTGGGGTTAATCTTTTGAAAATTCAACTAATTGCTGTTGGCACAAAAATGCCAAAATGGGTTGAGGAAGGCTTTCAAGAATATCGTCGCCGTTTCCCGCATGATATGCCGTTGGAGTTGATTGAAATCTCTGCTGGCAAGCGTGGTAAGAATGCCGATATCGCTCGCATCCTGCAAAAAGAAGGGGAAGCGATGCTCGCGGCGGTACCAAAAGGCAACCGTATCGTCACGTTAGATATCCCTGGTAAAAAATGGGACACTCCTCAACTCGCTGAGCAGTTAGAAGCTTGGAAATTAGATGGCCGTGATGTATCAATATTAATCGGCGGTCCCGAAGGACTCGCTCCTGCATGCAAAGCTGCAGCAGACCAAAGCTGGTCATTGTCTGCCTTAACGCTACCCCACCCTCTAGTGCGTATCGTAATGGCAGAAAGCTTGTACCGAGCGTGGAGCATCACCGCTAACCACCCTTATCATCGCGAATAATCGTTGTTTAACTTTAGAGCCAAGCGTTAATGATTCGTAAACGCCGCAGTCAAATCCGAGATTATCAAGCCGAAGCGCGTCTGTTTGCCAGCCGCGCTATTGTTGCTTTTATCGGCATTGTTGTCTTGATGGGAGCTCTGGTTGCCAACATGTACAACATTCAGGTGAACCAGTTTCAAGACTATCAAACCCGCTCGAACGATAACCGCATCAAAGTAGTGCCTATCGCGCCTAACCGAGGTCTAATTTATGACCGAAATGGCGTTTTACTGGCAGAGAACCGTCCTGTCTTTAACTTAGAACTGACCCCAGAAAAAATTAAAGACATTGATGCAACCATCCAAGAATTACAAACTATTCTGGAAATTACACCAGACCAGATTGAACGTTTCCACCACGAGCGTAAACGGACTCGTCGATTTAAATCGGTCCCACTGCTTACCCAACTGAACGAAAAACAAGTAGCGGTATTCTCCGTCAATCAGTACCGCTTTCCAGGTGTGGAAATAAGTGCGACCTTAAAGCGCTACTACCCTTTCAGCGAAGTCTTAACCCACGTGATTGGGTATGTTTCTCGAATCAATGATCGCGACATGCAGCGCCTGATCCGAGAAGAAAAAGACGCAAACTATCAAGCCACTCGCGACATTGGTAAGCTGGGTATTGAAAAATACTACGAAGACCTCTTACACGGTACAGCCGGATATCAAGAAGTCGAGGTAAACAGCCGCGGCCGAGTAATTCGTACCTTAAAGTACGTTCCACCTGTACCCGGAAAAGACATCGTTTTAAACCTTGATATCAACTTGCAGTTGTACGTACACCAATTATTGGACGGCCGCCGAGGCAGTGCTGTAGTAATCGATCCTAGAGACAACGGCGTACTGGCTATGGTTTCGAGCCCTAGCTACGATCCTAACTCGTTCGTGCACGGAATCTCAGGTAAAGACTATCGCGCCCTTTTGAACGATAAAAACCGTCCTTTGGTCAACCGCACTACTCTTGGCATTTACCCTCCTGCGTCTACCATCAAACCATTTATGGCGGTAGCCGCGCTGCAAGAAGGTGTCGTCACACCTAACACCACACGAAATGACCCTGGTTATTGGCGCATACCAAACTCCAACACACGCCCGTTTCGTGACTGGTTGCGTTGGGGGCACGGGCGCGTCGATATCATTAAGTCGATCGAAGAGTCTGTTGATACCTTCTACTATCAAATCGCTTATGACATGGGTATTGACCGTATTTCGAATTGGATGATGATGTTCGGTTTTGGTGATTACACTGGCATTGATATCTACGAAGAAAGTAAGGCGAATATGCCGACTCGTGACTGGAAAATGTCTCGCCATAAAACCCCATGGTATAAAGGTGATACGATCCCTGTAGGTATCGGCCAAGGATATTGGACAGCAACACCAATGCAAATCGCCAAAGCAACCTCCGTATTAGTAAACGAGGGAGAAGTGATCGCACCTCACTTGCTCAAAGCGACGATAGAAAATGGTAACGACTTCGAAGAGCAGCAAGCGACAGAATACGTGACTTACCCACCAATCAAGAATGTGCCTAAAAAGTACTGGGATATGGCGAAAGAAGGCATGCGTCGGGTAAACCATGGCACGCGCGGAACAGCTCGCCGCTCATTCTACAAAATGAATTATGAAACAGCGGGTAAATCAGGTACTGCACAGGTCTTCGGTCTGGGTGAAAACGAAGAATACAACGCCGATGAGATCGCCGAGCACTTACGTGACCATGCGTTATTTACTGGCTTTGCACCATTTGATGATCCTAAAGTGGTCGTCACTGTAGTACTAGAAAATGCCGGTGGTGGTTCTAGTAACGGTGCCCCAGTAGTAAGGAAAATTTTTGACCGAGTCGTTCTTGGTCCAGAAGAAATTGAGCCTGAAAACAATGCGAAGAAAGAGGTAAAACAGTAATGAAGATGGATCCCTCTACAGGTAAAAATCGCGCCCTGTTTGAACGCTTCCATATCGACTTACCACTCCTACTTGGCATACTGGCCCTGATGGGGTTTGGCCTGGTGATCATGTACAGCGCCAGTGGCCAAAGTTTACTGATGATGGATCGCCAAGCCATGCGAATGGTGCTTTCACTCGTTGTGATGCTCGTCCTTGCACAGCTTTCTCCACGAACTTACGAAAGCTTGGCACCTTTGATGTTCGTTGGTGGCGTTATACTGCTTTTCGGCGTGCTGTTTTTCGGTGAAGCATCGAAAGGCGCGCAGCGTTGGCTTAACCTCGGTTTTGTGCGCTTTCAACCGTCAGAGCTATTGAAGCTCGCAGTGCCATTAATGGTGGCTCGCTATGTCGGTAGACAGCCCCTTCCACCAACGCTAAAAACACTCATTGTTGCACTGATTATGGTCTGCTTACCAACCATTCTCATTGCAAAGCAGCCTGACTTAGGTACCTCGATCCTGATCGCCGCTTCCGGTATTTTTGTTATCTTCCTCGCCGGCATTAGCTGGAAAATCATCGCTGGTGCTGCGATTGCATTAGGTGGTTTCATTCCAATTCTGTGGTTTTTCTTGATGCGAGAGTATCAAAAAGTGCGAGTTCGTACTCTATTTAACCCGGAATCTGATCCGCTAGGAGCGGGCTACCACATTATTCAGAGTAAAATTGCGATTGGCTCCGGTGGTATTTCCGGCAAAGGTTGGTTGCAAGGTACGCAGTCACAACTAGAATTTCTTCCAGAACGACACACTGACTTTATCTTTGCAGTAATTGCTGAAGAATGGGGTATGATTGGCTTCCTTTGCCTTTTAGCCATCTATCTATTTATTATTGGACGAGGTTTATATCTCGCCAGCCAAGCGCAAACCGCATTTGGACGAATGATGGCAGGCAGTATTGTACTCAGCTTCTTCGTGTATATTTTTGTAAATATTGGCATGGTAAGTGGCATCCTACCTGTAGTAGGTGTACCGTTGCCACTCATCAGTTATGGCGGCACATCAATGGTAACCTTGATGGCTGGTTTTGGTATTCTGATGTCGATTCATACGCACCGAAAAGCATTCTCTAAGGCGACCTAGACATGCAAAAACGCGCTTTATATTCCTTGGTTTTCTCTGCTCTTATTTTGGCAGGCTGTTCATCAACTAGCCAAAAAGAACAAGAAGGCCGTTACGAACTCGAATCTGATGTTGCACCGGATACACCGCTTTCAGTCGAACACATCGAGGATGCGCATCCTAAATATGAACCGTACAGCCTAGGTGGGAACAAAGATTACCACTTGCGTGGCAAAGACTACAAAATAGTTCGCAATGCGAAAGGCTTTAAAGAAAAAGGCCGCGCATCTTGGTATGGGAAAAAATTCCAAGGTCATTTGACTTCTAATGGCGAAATCTATGACATGTACTCAATGACGGCAGCGCATAAAACGCTACCGTTACCAAGTTACGTAAAAGTTACCAATACTGACAACGGCAAAACCACCATAGTACGAGTTAATGACCGAGGTCCTTTTCACGATGGCCGTATCATTGATTTAAGCTATGCCGCCGCGCACAAGTTAGATGTCATAAAAACAGGCACCGCGAACGTGGAAATTGAAGTGATCAGTATCAATCAGCCCACGGACAAAAAGTCATTAGAAGCGCACCCTAGGTACGTTATTCAAGTGGCATCATCAAAAAATGAAGAACGCGCGCGAACTTTAGGTACCGAGCTTGGTCAAAAATTGGATACAGAAACTTTCCTAGAGAGTGCGAAAGAGTCTTATCGCTTGTTGTTAGGGCCATTTACTGACTATTCCCTGACGCAAGCCACATTAGATAAAGTAAAGTTGCTCGGCTATTCGTCTGCATTTATTAAAAAACACAACACTGCCAAATGACCTCGTGTCATGAATTTCTCTTTGATCCCCCTCTTACATAACTAGGGATTCTGATAAGATGTCTGCAGTTAACCCAAAAATTTGAATTACCATGAATAAAAATAAGTTTGTGAAATCTATTCTCGTTTCTTCGGTTGCCCTTTCTGCAACTTTCGCTCAATCTGCTCTTGCATCACCTATCGTTGTTCCAGATGCCCCTCAAATCGCGGCGAAGGGCTACGTGCTGATGGATTACCATTCAGGTAAAGTACTGGCAGAGAAAGAGATGAACACAAAATTGTCTCCAGCTAGTCTGACTAAGATGATGACCAGCTATGTAATCGGCCAAGAGCTAGCGCGTGGTAATATCTCAGAAGATGATGATGTCACCATCAGTAAAAATGCGTGGGCGAAAAACTTCCCTGATTCATCAAAGATGTTCATTGAAGTAGGCACAACAGTTAAAGTACGTGACCTGAACCGAGGTATCATCGTCCAGTCAGGTAACGATGCCTGTGTTGCGATGGCAGAACATATTGCAGGTTCAGAAGATGCATTTGTTGACCTAATGAACGCTTGGGCCAACACATTGGGTATGACTAACTCGCACTTTGCCAACGTTCATGGCTTAGATAACGCAGAATTGTACTCAACACCATACGACATGGCACTGCTAGGTAAAGCACTTATCCGTGACGTACCAAATGAGTACCGAGTGTACTCAGAGAAGAAATTTACTTACAACGGCATCACCCAATACAACCGTAACGGTCTACTTTGGGATAAGAGCATGAACGTTGACGGCATCAAAACGGGTCACACAAGTAATGCGGGTTACAGCCTAGTAAGTTCAGCAACTGAAGGTCAAATGCGCTTGGTTGCGGTCGTTATGGGTACTAAAGATGCCAATGCTCGTAAGTCAGAAAGTAAAAAGCTGCTAAGCTACGGCTTCCGTTTCTTCGAAACAGTGGCACCGCACAAAGCAGGTGAAACGTTCGTAGAAGAAAAAGTGTGGATGGGTAACAAAGACACCGTAGCACTGGGTCTTGACCAAGATACTTACGTAACACTACCGCGTGGTGAAGCGAAAAACCTAAAAGCAAGCTTCGTCCTTGAAAAAGAGCTAGAAGCCCCAATTAATAAAGGTGATGTAGTTGGTAAGCTATACTATCAGATCGATGGTGAAGATATTGCCGAATACCCACTAATGGCACTAGAAACCGTAGAGCAAGGTAGTCTATTTAGCCGCATGTGGGATTACATCGTATTGTTATTCAAGAGCTTCTTCTAAAAAGAACATTAGAGTAGCAAACTTATTCGCAAAGCCGCCTGAATGGGCGGCTTTTTAAGTTTGAGCTCCTCGTCTTGAGTTCCCCCTAATTTGACTGTACTATTTCGCACCGCAACGAATATCTACTGGAGTTATCGATATGCTAACCATCAACTCTGATGCAAAATTAAAAGACCTGCTTGAGTTCCCTTGTTCATTTACTTACAAGGTAATGGGTCATGCAAAGCCTGAACTTCCAGAGCTTGTTCTTGAAGTTATTCAGCGCCATGCTCCAGGTGACTACAGCCCGACCGTTAAACCAAGTGCTAAGGGCAACTACCACTCTGTGTCAATCAACATTACTGCAACCTCTATCGAGCAGGTTGAGACACTGTACAAAGAGTTAGGTGAAATTGACATCGTACGCATGGTTCTATAATTTTTTGATATATTAAATTTTTTTTGAAAGCAGCCTTGGCTGCTTTCTTTTTATTTATCAAAGAGATAACGAGGCTTTACATCACTTTCAGTTAAAAATCTGTTACGCAGCGGTAGAGCATCAGGGTTATCCGGTTTATAATCCAAAAACTTTATATATTAGCAACAGGAATTCCCATGCAACACCAACTTGTTGTAAAACGACTTGGCCGCCAAGACTATGAGCCTGTATGGAAGGCGATGCATGAGTTCACCGACCAACGCACAGAAGAAACCCGTGATGAAGTCTGGTTGGTAGAACATAACCCAGTATTTACGCAAGGACAGGCAGGTAAAGCTGAGCACTTGATTAACATTGGCGATATTCCTGTTGTACAAAGTGATCGCGGAGGCCAGGTTACGTATCATGGCCCTGGTCAGTTGGTCGCCTACTTCTTGATCAACCTACGCCGTAAAAAATTAGGTGTACGAGATCTCGTTACCATAATCGAGAACCTCGTGATCAACACGCTAAAAGCATACAATATTGACTCAGCCGCGCGACCTGACGCACCAGGTGTCTACGTTGCCGGTAAGAAAATATGCTCTCTCGGTTTACGCATTCGTAAAGGATGCTCGTTTCATGGTTTAGCCTTGAACGTAAATATGGATTTAACACCGTTTCTGCGTATTAACCCTTGTGGTTATGAAGGTATGGAAATGGTTCAGGTCAGCCAATTTGGCGGCCCAGACAATGTAGAAGCCGTAGAAAAACAATTAATAGAAGAACTCGTTACTTTGCTCGATTATGAGCAAGTAGAATTCAGCACAGAAGCACCTTCTCAAGGTAATAAAGCATGAGCAAACCAATCCAGATGGAAAAAGGCGTTAAATATCGTGACGCCGATAAAATGGCATTGATTCCCGTAAAGAACATGCCTACAGAGCAGAAAGAAGTGCTACGTAAGCCTGATTGGATGAAGATCAAGCTACCAGCCGACAGCCAACGAATTCAAGACATCAAAGCGGCGATGCGTAAGAATAAACTTCACTCCGTATGTGAAGAAGCATCTTGCCCGAACCTAGCGGAATGTTTTAACCACGGTACAGCAACCTTCATGATCTTAGGTGCTATTTGTACTCGTCGTTGTCCTTTCTGTGACGTTGCTCATGGCCGCCCATTACCACCGGAAGCAGAAGAGCCTCAAAAACTGGCGAAAACCATTGCCGATATGAAGCTGAAATACGTAGTAATCACTTCTGTTGACCGTGACGATCTGCGTGACGGCGGTGCACAACACTTTGCCGATTGTAACCGCGAGATCCGTGCGTTAAACCCGCATATTAAGATTGAAACACTGGTTCCTGACTTCCGTGGTCGCATGGATGTAGCGCTTGATCTAATGAAAGACAATCCGCCAGATGTCTTCAACCACAACTTAGAAACCGCGCCACGTCTTTACCGTAAAGCTCGCCCAGGTGCGAACTACAAATGGTCACTTGAGCTCCTTAAGAAGTTCAAAGAGCAGCATCCAGATGTACCGACCAAGTCTGGTTTGATGATGGGCCTTGGTGAAACCAAAGAAGAAATCATCGAAGTACTGAAAGATCTACGCGCACACGGCGTAACGATGCTGACTCTAGGCCAGTATTTAGCGCCAAGCCGTCACCACTTGCCAGTAGAACGTTACGTTCCACCATCAGAGTTTGACGAGCTAAAAGAAGTTGCACTAGAACTTGGCTTCACGCATGCAGCGTGTGGTCCATTTGTGCGCTCTTCTTACCATGCCGATATGCAAGCTCAAGGTATCGAGATTAAATAAGCTCTCGCTTGTTTTGAAAAGCTTGTTTTGAAGAGAAAAGGTTGGCTCAGTGCCAACCTTTTTTGTATCTGGCAAATGATGATAAAAAGCCATTCTACCACCGTCATTCTGAACTGCGAGGAACGAGCGTGATTCAGAATCTGTTTTCAGAATACTGATGATTTTTAGGGAAACTCTGAGTAAAAGAGTGTGCCTCAACAAGATTCCTGATCTCGCCTAGGCTCGTCGGAATGACGTGGTTTGGATATATTGAAAAGGGACAGTGTTGGTAGCCATCCCCTTATCACACTCTCTCGCTATATCTCATTCCAAACGCCAGACAAACAAAAAGGCCCTCAAATGAGGACCTTTCATCAATCAAATAATCAAACCGAATCGCAGAAATAGAACGAGTTCGCCTGAGTTATTTTCAAAAAATGTTAGGCGTAAACTGGTAGACGCTTACAAATTTCTAGCACTTTCTGTTTTGTCGCTTCGATAACTTCTTCGTTGCCGATTTTATCTAGAACGTCACACATCCAGTTTGCTAGCTCTTTTGCATCTTCTTCAGTGAAGCCACGGCGAGTGATCGCTGGCGTACCTACACGAATACCAGACGTTACGAATGGGCTGCGTGGGTCATTTGGTACTGAGTTCTTGTTTACAGTGATGTTTGCTGCACCTAGTGCCGCGTCTGCGTCTTTACCAGTGATATCTTTGTCGATTAGGTCAACAAGGAACAAGTGGTTTTCTGTACCGTTAGATACGATTTTGTAGCCACGTTCTTGGAACTGACCAACCATTGCTTTTGCGTTTTTCACTACGCGAGCTTGATAAGCTTTGAACTCTGGCTCCATCGCTTCTTTGAACGCTACTGCTTTACCAGCGATAACGTGCATTAGAGGGCCACCTTGACCACCAGGGAACACTGCTGAGTTCAGTTTCTTGTACATATCTTCGCCAGCATTTGACAAGATAAGACCACCGCGAGGACCTGCTAGTGTTTTGTGCGTCGTTGTTGTTACCACGTGAGCATGCGGTACTGGTGTTGGGTATTCACCGGCGGCGATAAGACCCGCTACGTGCGCCATATCAACAAATAAGTAAGCACCTGCTTTGTCAGCGATTTCACGCATGCGTTTCCAATCAACGATTTGCGAGTAAGCAGAGAAACCACCGATGATCATCTTAGGTTTGTGTTCAAGTGCTAGCTGTTCCATCTCGTCGTAGTTGATTTGACCAGCTTCATCGATACCGTAAGGGATAACGTTGTAGTGCTTACCCGAGAAGTTTACTGGTGAACCGTGAGTTAGGTGACCACCGTGTGCTAGGCTCATGCCTAAAACTGTATCGCCAGGGTTAAGAAGCGCCATGTAAACTGCGCTGTTTGCTTGAGAACCTGAGTGAGGCTGTACGTTAGCGTACTCACAACCAAATAGTTGGCATGCACGCTCAATTGCTAGTGCTTCAGCTTTATCTACGTACTCACAACCGCCGTAGTAACGCTTACCTGGGTAGCCTTCAGCGTATTTGTTCGTTAGCTGAGAACCTTGCGCTTCCATTACACGTGGGCTTGTGTAGTTTTCAGAAGCGATAAGTTCAATGTGTTCTTCCTGGCGAAGAGTTTCTTCCTGGATAGCTGCGAACAGTTCCGCATCGTAATCTGCGATGTTCATATCACGCTTAAGCATCTGTATCTCCTGACTCAGATTAGTACTGAAAGTTGCAAAAAAACTGTTGAATGACCTGACGCAAACGTTTTCGCCACCCTAATGGCGCGCATTCTACATAATTTGATTTAGGTCATAAAGAGAAATTTACAATTTTTCTCATGCAGTTTTTTCATGATGACAAGCAATGTTTATCATGCCAGCATTGCAATCGCATAACGACAATCTATTGCCTGTCAAATTTGTGCTTTACACCCTGTAAAACAGCAATTACATAGGTTTACCGTAAATTTTACCCTCTAGCTACCGAAAAGATCATCTTTTTACTACTATGCACGCCTTATTTATCACTAATGACTGCAACATTGATGGAAAAACACTCATTAAAAGAAGACTGGATAGCGATTCTCACGGGTACCTTTTTAGTAGCTCAAGGCGTTTTCTTTCTCCAATCCGCGAACCTTCTAACGGGAGGCACGACTGGATTGGCTCTGCTTATTAGCCAATTTACACCTTTTACCTTTGGTGTGCTGTACTTTTTAGCAAACAGTCCTTTTTACTTACTAGCATGGAAACGCTTCGGCCGTCATTTCGCCATTAATAGTGCCACTTCTGGCGCGTTGGTTTCTATCTTTGCCGATCATCTTTATTTGCTAATCTCGCTCGAATCGGTAAATGAAGTTTATTGCGCCGTCGCAGGCGGGCTTTTAATGGGGCTCGGTATGCTGATCCTATTCAGACATCGCTCCAGCTTAGGTGGCTTTAACGTGCTGTGTTTGTTTATCCAAGACAAATTTGGCATTTCAGTTGGCAAAAGCCAAATGGCAATCGATGCATGTATCCTGTTTGCTTCATTCTTCTTTGTCACACCAGAAGTGATTGGCCTTTCAATTTTGGGGGCGTTTGCACTCAATGTCGTGTTAGAGATGAACCACAAACCGCACCGCTATTCCGTGACCTACGGTTCATAAATTTTTGATAATGATTGAAGCGCGATTTATAAGATTTCGCGCTCCAATCGCTATATAATACTTCGCGATTTCCAAATAGATCGGTACGGTATGCGCGACTTTCTGCAACAAGCTAAACAGACTCACAGTTGTATTGCGATTGGAGAGCTGATCTATAACCCGAAGACACAGAGCCTTCATCAAGATGCTATCGCGATTGATCTTGAACCTCGCACCGTTGAATTATTAGAACTGCTGTTAACAAGCGTTGGCCACCCACTCTCTGCTGACACCATTATTGAAACCATTTGGCAGAGCAAGTTCATCTCTAAGAATGTGCTCACGAACCGCATTAGCACCTTACGTGCACTGCTACAGCAGTACTTACCCGAATACGATGCCGCTAAGCTTTTAGTCACTTACCCCCGCAAAGGCTACTTTCTTAACCCTGCCAATATTCGTTTAGTGCCACCAGCGAAAAACCATCGGCGCGTTATCTCAACCCAGGTGGCGAGTAATAAGAACTTCAAGCTGATTTTTGCTTACAGCTTATGTGCCATACTTGCGGTATGTAGCATGACACTCGCAAGCTTGTTATGGCAACGCCAAGAAATCTCAACACAACAAACACGTCATCAACTACTGATTCCCAAAGTCGAGCTACTACTCAACCGTGTCGATTCAATCGGCTCTCAGGCGCGAAAATACCGCATACTGGTCAAAGCCATCTTGCTGCAACAACAGGTCGAATATCCATACACCGACATCGCCAACCAAGATGCTCCCAGTTACTTTCTTGATCCTATCGGTCATACGCCATATTTCCCTGGCGCACGAAACATGCAGACCAGCGACTACGAGCTCAATATCGAGTTAAAAGACGGCGCAGAGCAAGGCATCTTGAAAGCGCAGATGAACCTTATTTACCCTGCGACGGGCAAGCTGGCGTTTCGCAATGAGTACACACTGCGTTTATCTGACCTACAATCGGATATTTTCCAAATGCACTCGGATGTCGCGCAATACTTCAATCTGCCTGCACCTTCGGCAAGTACGTGGCAGCTTTCGGATCTTCACAAAAAAATGTTATTCGAGAATGCCTTTTCTAGCCAACCTCTCCGACAATCTGATGAGTTTGCGGCTATAACAACGGCAAGACATCTCGCCTTATACGAGCACGAACATCAAAAGCTGGAAGCGTATTTAACTCAAGTACAATCGTCGTTTGATGTTTTGCCAGATGAGCTGAGCCTCTGGTTAGGTCTATTGCATTTCAAATTAGGTAACTTAGACAGGGCAAAAGCTCTGTTAACGACACCAGATGGCGACTCACGTATCCAAAACGCACTGATTTATACCTTTGTGTCTCACATTGCTTACAAGCAGAACAAACTTGAACAGTTCCGTCTCAACTACATGGAATCACTGGTGGCGCTGCTGCGCGTTTTACCTTCCGAAACCTTGTTTGAGCGTCTTTCTCAATCTGAATCAAAAGAGACTTGCCTCCAACCGTGGAAAACGTTGCATGTTAGTGTGACCGATCAAGAAATCATAAGCCGATGGAAAGCGCTCATTAACGAGTATTGCACTAATGTGGCCAACGAAATAACTCCAAATAAAACAAAGACCTAAATATAAAATTAAGCTTTCATTAACCCCTGTTATCTTTTGTTTTTTGCCCTTTTTCTCTCACTGAACTTAGCATGCTCGCATTCAAGCAACGGCCCAACATGAAGCGGCCTTATCAATCAGGAATGTAAACCATGCTAAACAAAATGACGCTTATCGCAGCAGCAACTCTGGCTCTTTACGGCTGTGGCGGAGGTTCGTCTTCTGGCAGTGCGAATCCAAACAAAGTGCCTCAAGAAAGTTTCGACGTCTCGATTCACAACTCAATCTTCGCTCCCACGCCAAGCACACAGCTAAACTACGCATTTAGCTTGGATGGCCAACCAGAAGGCGACATGAAACTGAGCTTCCAAGCGATGGGTCGCGAGCAAATATTGGCAGCATTGGCACAAATCCCAAACAGCGAGGCAATGGTCCAGTTGGTTAATGACTTGGTGAACTACGGCGCCGAACAGTTCTACTATTCAGACGAGCAGTACAACGACGACGAAGAGAGCAATACGCTTTACTTTGCAGGATCAGATGGTGCACTCCATGAAATCACTGACGCTTATTTCATTGGTCATCAGTTTATTGCCATGCTTATGCACAGCGGTCCGATTTTCCGCCTAAACGGTGACGACGTAAAAGAGAAAAGCCCGAATATTGACATCGGTGAAGAAACTATGTCTCTGCAAACCACTCTTACAGGCTACGCAGTTCACAACCTTCTAGACCGTTTTGAAGATCATGAGTGGGTACAAAACCTTCCTATGACAGCATCTTGCCAAGTGGTTTGGCAACAGCAAATCCGAGAGACTGGCGTGCGTAAAGCGTTCTCGATCTCAGGCAAGAAAATTGAAGCGGCATACCTGATGGAAGAGAACATCTACAACCTGAACTGTGATGACATGGACTCAATGGAGTTCGCTACTTCGGCAGAACGTTGGTTTAATCCGAGCTTAGGTCTGATTGAACAAATTGAACTACTAAAAGTACAACAAGTACAAATCAACGAAGAGAAAGTGCAGCTAACAGCGATTGAAACAAAATAAGCTCGCATTTTTAGAGATATCTCAATAAAAGAAGGCTTTGGGGAGCACACCAAAGCCTTCATCTCGAACATCAATCTTAGGGGTGATGACACCCGAGTTTATTCTTCTATCAATAAAATACGAGTTTCGTAAGGTCGTAACACTTGATGGTTTGACGCGACTGCGCTCGCTGAGTTTTGATAGTTAGATAGCAAGTTTTTCGCTTTACTCATATCAAAACGTTCTGGCAGAACGCATTCCACCTCTTCTGCGTAGTAGTTATTGATACACAGCAGCGTTTGCTTATCGTTCTGACGAGCGTAAGCGAAAATACGTTTGTGCTCTGGCAGCAGGTCCTCGTAACGGCCATCGGTGATGACTGGAACCTGTTTACGCAGTTCAATCAGACGCTTGTAAAAGTAGAACACCGAGTTCAAATCGGCAACCGCAGCTTCAGCATTGATTTCAGAGTAATTCTGCGCCACTTCAAGCCACGGCGTGCCCTCAGTAAAGCCCGCGTGTTTTGCACTGTTCCATTGCATTGGTGTACGTGAGTTATCACGCGACTTCTGTGCCAAGATCGCCATCATATCGTCATGAGATACACCATCACGGTTGACCATGATGTCGTACATGTTAGTACTTTCAACATCACGATATTGGCTGATTTCGGTATAACCCGGGTTGGTCATGCCGATCTCTTCCCCCTGGTAGACATAAGGCGTACCTTGCATCATGTGTACCGATGCCGCAAGCATCTTGGCAGATTCAACACGGTATTGCTCGTCGTTACCTAATCGGCTCACAACGCGTGGTTGGTCGTGGTTACACCAGAACAGCGCCCCCCACCCTTTGCCATTTAAGCCCGTTTGCCAATGATTGAAGATCTGTTTTAACTGAATGAAATCAAACGGCGCTTTGGTCCATTTTTCACCATTTGGATAATCGACTTTCAGATGATGGAAGTTGAACACCATGGATAGCTCTTTGCCGTCTAGCGAAGAATATTGCTGGCAGTGCTCTAGCGTAGTGGAAGACATTTCACCCACCGTCACGCTGCCGTATTTTTGAAACACAGATTCGCTAATCTCTTGAAGGTATTCGTGCACACGTGGACCATCCGTGTAGAAACGACGACCATCACCAATATCGTCACTTGGAAAATCTTGCTGCTTGGAAATCAGGTTGATAACGTCGAGACGGAAACCATCGACACCTTTGTCTGCCCAGAAGTTGATGACTTCTTTCACTTCTTCACGCACTACTGGGTTTTCCCAGTTTAAGTCCGCTTGCTCTTTAGCAAAAAGGTGCAAATAGTACTGGCCTGTTTTTTCATCCAGCGCCCAAGCGTTACCACCAAACTTAGATTGCCAGTTGTTTGGTTCTACACCATCTACCGGATCTTTCCAGATGTAGTAATCACGGTATGGGCTGTTTTTATCACCCAGTGCGGATTGGAACCACTTGTGTTCTGTCGACGTGTGGTTCACTACAATGTCCATGATGATACGAATACCCAACTGATGCGCTTCTGCTAGCAAAGTATCGAAATCTTCCATAGTGCCGAACTCAGGGTTGATCGAGTAGTAATCGGATATGTCATAACCGTTGTCGATCATTGGCGATTGGTAAACCGGCGTCAGCCAAATCGCATCCACACCAAGATGCTTAAGATAATCCAGCTTAGAAATGATCCCTTTGATGTCGCCCGTGCCTTTACTGCCACTGTCACAAAAGCTTTTTGGGTAAATTTGATAGATGGTTGCGGTTTTCCACCAGCTCTCATCATGCTTGGTCATAGCCATTTCTAACACTCACTTACCAGTAATCGGAAACTTAAAATTTGAAAAGAAAAATAGGAGGAGGCAGCCAAGTCACTGCCTCAAATAGAATTACGCGTTTGCAGGCTCAAGCTCACCTTTGGCTTGTGCACGCTTATAAAGAATTAACGTTAATGCAGCAGGTACTAGCATTGCGACTAACATAGCCAAAGCAAAAATGCCCCAGAACTGCGGTTGGATAGACAAGATGCCCGGCAAACCGCCCACACCGATACCGTTCGCCATTACGCCCGCACTACCACAAATAGCAGCAGCACACGCACTACCGATCATCGCGCTCAGCATTGGGAACTTGTATTTCAAGTTGATGCCGTACATCGCCGGCTCGGTCACACCAAGGTAAGCAGAGATAGCCGCAGGTACTGAGATATCACGCTCGCCATGTTTTTTACTGATGATAATGATGCCGACAACCGCAGACGCTTGAGCAATATTTGAAAGCGCAATCAGAGGCCAAATTGGCGTGCCGCCTAGCTCTTGCATTAATTGAAGGTCAACCGCGTTGGTTGTGTGGTGAATACCAGTAATGACCAATGGCGCGTATAGGAAGCCGAAGATGGTTGAGCCAATCATTGCGAAGTCACCTGTCATGGCTGCTTTTGCTGCGAAAGCAACACCATCACCCAACATACGACCGAATGGGCCAATGATAGAGTGCGCAAGAATCACAGACACGATGATAGAGACAAACGGCACGACCACTAGGTAAAGGTAAGACGGAATGATGCGTTTTAAGTTGGTTTCAATAAACGCCAGAGCCATACCAGCAAGCATTGCTGGAATCACTTGCGCCTGATAGCCCACTTTTTCGATGGCGAATAAGCCAAAATCCCACACTTCGGGTACTTGCTTACCAATCAGGTAGGCGTTCATCAACTGCGGCGAAACCAATGTTACACCAAGCGTGATACCCAGAATCGGAGTACCGCCGAGCTTTTTCACTGTCGACCAACATACGCCAACTGGTAGGAAGAAGAAGATCGCCTCACCAATCAGCCATAAGAAAGAGTGTACAGTTGCCCAAAACTGGCTGATTTCCGTTAGCGTTTGACCATCAAACATCTTGATGTCGCCAATCACGTTACGGAAACCAAGGATCAGACCACCGGTGATGATCGCTGGTAGCAGTGGTACAAAGATTTCTGCAAGGTGGGAAATACCACGCTCAACGATATTCATGTTTTGACGAGCAGCGTTCTTCGCTTCGTCTTTGCTGGCTTCACTTTTACCCGTCAGTCCGATCAGTACCTTGTAAACTTCATCCACTTCAGTACCGATAACCACTTGGAACTGGCCTGCGTTGGTAAAACAGCCCTTCACCATCGGTAATGTTTCTAACTGTTTCGTATCTGCTTTGTCCGTATCATTTAGAACAAAACGCAAGCGAGTTAAACAGTGACTTACACTGGCAATATTGTCCGGCCCCCCGACCAGCTCAATAAGACGCTCCACGTCTTTACGCGCAATCTTACTCATAACTTTGTCCACCCTGTATTGGATACATTCGATTCATCATTTTGTTTTTATAAATGGGAACATTCCCATTTCTTAATTTTAATATTGCCATTCGAAGACAAAAAACAAAATGGGAACAGTCCCATTAATTGAGAATGATCACAGTATAATTTTAGAGCAGATCGTTTTAGTGTGGATTAACAAACGATAGGCTGTTGAGTAAAGTGAACCACTTCCTCATCACCATTTAATTGATTGATCAGCATGTTAGCGGACTTCTCACCTGCAAGGGTATAACCTGGGTCGACACTAAATACTTTAGGGAAAAGGAAAGAGAGCAATTCATTACCACCAACACCTGTCACAACCACGTCTTCACGGCCTAACTCTTGAAGACGCTTAATCACGCCCAACGCGATGGTGTCACTGGCGCACACGATGGCCTGAGTATCAGATTGAAGGACTTTGTCTACCAACTGATAAGCACTTTCATGGCTCAACTTACCCGTTTGGAAACAAGGTGCAATTTGCTTGCGTTGACACCAAGCTTTATAAGCATTTAGACGAGCTAAGCCAGTGGTTTTGTCTTCAGGATCAACACCAATATAAGCAATGCGAGATAAAGATTGCTGCTCAAGGTGAGACAAAGCCATGTCTATCACACCTTGGTTATCGTAGTTGATCGAGGAAACCATTTGCGTGTCCATCGCGATCACGACGATACGATTCCCCCACTCCGCCAATGCTCGCTCATCACATCCAGTAAAGCCAAACACGATCACCCCATCGACGTTGCGACGTTTAAGCACATCCAAATGCTCATTGGTTTTATCGCGATCGAATTGGCTCTCCATGATCACCGCATCATAACCAGCGGAATACAAAGCATTGAGCATGGTACCAACGGCGCGATTTTCTGATGGTGAATCTAAACGGGAGATGATAACCCCAATAACCTTTTGACTGCCACCACGCATCGACTGCGCCGACTTTGATGGGACGTAGCCTGATTCACGAATGATTTGCTCTACCTTCTCACGCGTTTGCGGTTTCACTTTTGGATCGTTAGTAAGCACACGGCTTACTGTCGATTTGCCCACGCCTGCCAATTTTGCGATATCAAGAATGGTGAGTTTTTTGCTCATAAGTGTTCAGACTAAAAGAAGGAATCAAACAAAAGGGAAGCAGTGGCTTCCCTTAACTCAGTCAGTAATGCAGATTACTTGTTTAAGTACGCAGGCACATCTGCAATGCTATCTAATACTACCGTTGCAATGGCTTCGCCCTGTTCTGTTACTGGCTTACCAGTGCGAACCAAAATCTTAGTGCCAACGCCTGCCGCTTCTGCTGCCATCATGTCTTCAGCTTTATCGCCGATCATCACAGATTTCTCCATGTCGATCTTCAAGAAGTCACGCGCAGAAATGAACATGCCTGGTTTTGGCTTACGGCACTCACAATCTTGCTTGTACTCGCCAATGCCATGTTCTGGATGATGTGGACAGTAATAGATACCATCGAACTCAACACCATTATCAGCAAAGTTCCAATCCATCCATTGAGTCAGAGACAAGAAACGGTCTTCACTGAATTTACCGCGTGCGATGCCCGATTGATTCGTCACTAACACTAGAAGGTAGCCTTTATCTTTTAGCGCTTTCGTCGCTTCAAATACACCATCAATGTACTCAAAATCATGTTCGTCATGAACGTAGCCGTGGTCAACGTTTATTACGCCATCACGATCGATAAAAACAGCAGGTTTTGCCAAAACGTATTTCTCTATTAACTCGGTTTAATCAGATTATTACATACCTTATAAACTTCAACACTATCTAATTCATTCTAGGCCTCGACAAAACGGTTGATTTGTTGGGCAAGAATCGGTAAATCTGAGGGTGCCCCGCCGTCTACCTCCTGCTTGTTATCTATACATCTTCGTTTCAAAACAGAACATCCATACATTTAGACGTCTAGACGTAAAAATATCTATTGACTTCATTCTGCTTAACCCATAGCATCAACTGAAAATTGAGATAAAGCTCAACATTAAGTTCTGTCAAAGGCCGTTTTTGACAGCGAAGTTCCCCGTATCTTTGGGCAGGTTGAAACATGATAGAAATAAAAAACGTCAATAAAGTGTTCTACCAAGGCAGTAAGGAAATCCTTGCCCTGAAAGACATTAACCTACACATCGACAAAGGCACCATCTTTGGTGTTATCGGTTCATCAGGTGCTGGTAAAAGTACGCTGATCCGCTGTGTCAACATGCTAGAAGCACCGACCTCTGGTTCCATCATCGTTGATGGTGTGGATCTAACCAAACTCAGTAAAAAACAACTAGTCGAAACACGCCGTAACATTGGCATGATCTTCCAGCACTTTAACCTGCTTTCGTCTCGTACTGTGTTTGATAATGTGGCATTACCCCTAGAACTGGCAGGTAAAGACAAATCGCAAATCACAACAAAAGTAACTGAGTTGCTAAAGCTTGTAGGCTTAGCCGACAAACACGAGAGCTACCCATCTAACTTAAGTGGCGGCCAAAAACAGCGTGTGGCAATTGCTCGTGCATTGGCATCCGATCCTAGCGTGCTGCTTTGTGATGAGGCCACTAGCGCACTAGATCCGGCAACAACTCAATCTATCCTTGAGTTATTGAAAGAGATCAACCGCAAACTCAACATCACGATTTTACTTATCACTCACGAAATGGAAGTCGTAAAAAGTATCTGTCACGAAGTAGCAATCATCGGTGGTGGTGAGCTGGTGGAAAAAGGCACCGTTGGCGATATTTTTGCGCACCCTAAAACGGAGCTGGCGCACCAATTCATTCGCTCAACACTGGATCTTTCCATTCCTGAAGATTACCAAGCACGTCTGCAAGCAGAGCGTGTTGATGGCAGCTACCCGTTGGTTCGCTTAGAGTTTACTGGCGCAACCGTCGATGCACCGTTAATGTCGCAAATTTCTCGTAAATACAATATTGATGTGAGTATTTTGAGTTCCGACCTTGATTACGCTGGTGGCGTGAAATTCGGCATGATGGTCGCAGAGCTATTTGGTAACGAAGAAGATGACAACGCAGCTCTTGAATACCTGCGTAAGCACAACGTAAAAGTAGAGGTACTTGGTTATGTCCTTTAATACGATTTCTGAATGGCTGAGTTTAAACAGCAAACTACTTTTAGGTGCAACGTGGGAAACGCTTTACATGGTTGCGGTTGCCGGATTAGTCGGCTTTGCTGTGGGTATTCCATTAGGCGTAATCCTCCATATTACTAAGAAAGGCGGCCTACTTGAAAACACCAAACTAAATAGCGGCTTAGGCGCTATCGTTAACATTGGTCGCTCAGTGCCATTCCTCGTACTGATGGTTGCGATTATTCCAGTGACAAAAATGCTGGTTGGAACCTTTATCGGTACAACCGCAGCAATCGTCCCACTGACTATTGGCGCCATTCCTTTTGTCGCTCGTCTTATTGAAGGCGCTTTATTAGAAGTACCGACAGGCTTGGTGGAAGCAGCGCAGTCAATGGGGGCGACTCCAACACAGATCATCACAAAAGTTCTACTACCTGAAGCAATGCCGACTATTGTTAACTCAGTAACGATTACCTTGGTCACTCTCGTTAGCTACTCAGCTATGGCGGGTACGGTAGGCGGCGGCGGCCTAGGTGACGTAGCCATTCGTTACGGTTTCCACCGCTACGATGTAACTATCATGGCCGTGACTGTCGTGATGTTGATTGTTCTAGTACAGATTATTCAGTCTATCGGCGACGCAGTGGTGCGCCGTGTAGACCACAGATAAGCATCAAAAATACAAATTATAAGGAGATAAAGATGAAATTTAGCCTTAAAGGTCTTTTGACTGTAGCAACGGCCGCCTCTGCTCTTGCTCTAGCGGGTTGCGGCGACAAAGAAGTAGACGTAAACAAAGTAAAAGTTGGCGTTATTGCTGGTGCTGAAGCACAAGTAGCCGAAGTTGCCGCTAAAGTAGCAAAAGAGAAATACAACCTAGACGTTGAGCTAGTAACATTTACCGATTACGTAACACCAAACGCCGCTCTGGATGATGGTTCAGTAGACGCGAATGCGTTCCAGCACAAACCATACCTAGACCAACAAGTGAAAGACCGCGGCTACAAACTGGCTATCGCGGGTAACTCATTCGTTTACCCTATTGCTGGTTACTCAAAGCAAGTAAAATCAATTGATGAAATTCAAGATGGCGCACGCATCGCAGTACCAAACGACCCAACTAACCTAGGTCGCTCACTACTGCTTCTTGAGCAGCAAGGTTTAATTACGCTACGTGATGGCGTTGGTCTACTCGCTACAGTACGTGACATCGTAGGCAACCCTAAAAATATCGAAATCATTGAACTAGAAGCCCCACAGCTTCCACGTTCACTGGATGACGTAACGCTATCTATCATCAACACCACTTACGCAAGCTCTATCGACCTATCGCCAGAGCGTGACGGCGTGTTCGTTGAAGATAAAGACTCACCATACGTAAACCTAATTGTCGCTCGCGAAGAAAATGTTAATGCGCAAAACGTACAAAACTTCGTAAAAGCTTACCAAACGGAAGAAGTTTACGAAGCGGCAAAAGAACTGTTCAAAGGCGGTGTTGTGAAAGGTTGGTAATCCCACTTTTCAAAACATGACTGAAAACAACGTTCTAAACACAAAAGGGCTGATGTGAAAACATCAGCCCTTTCTATTTGTCTATCTACCCATTTAAGTAGCTTCAATTCGCTACTTAAGATGGTCCCAAGAGATATTCGACACGATTCGGCAGTCATCACACTTAAAATGAAATATGTCATGTAGTGGCTCATCGAGTAGCCACTCGCCATCGCATTTTGGACACTTGCGCGCTTTCTCGCTCTCCAGCGACTGACCACCGACACGATACTGGTAATAGTACGTAGGGATCTTCGTGATGTAATCGATACGGCCACGTAAGTCCCAACCTCGGCGAAACAGCACACTATCCACATCGCAAATTTCGTGCAGCGCCGCATGTTCCGCTCGGCAGCCCCCTGCCATTTGGATTTCATCACACGCTTGCCACTCAGTCTGCCACTTAATGACGGCTTTATGGTCTCCATTAAGTGTTGGCTCATTACGATACAAAGGAATTGGCAACAGGGTTTCACCACTTCGCAAAGGCGAACACGTATGAACATAAGTCGTGTACAACACTTGCCAGCTAGGTGTCTCTTCTTCGGCTGCTTGTTCTGAATTCAAATCACGCCCCAGCATACGCATTTTCGGTGCAAGCAAAGACGCATCCGACAAACGGTTCATGCACACTTTGACGAAATCTGAGTGATAACGTGGATGCAAGCTGTCTTGTTCTGGGCAAACAACACGAACGAAAAATTCACCTTCTCCCATCACTATCGGGAATTCACGACCTAATACTTGGCCGTTGTAACGCAGAGCATCCATCAAGCCATTAATGGCTTTGTCTACCGCGCTGACGGTGGTGTTATCAAAACACTCAAACTGCAACTCAACAACATACATACTTAGACGGCAGCCTCTAACTTATTCAAGAACTCAACCAATGAATCTGCCAATACATCACGTTTAGAGGTGCCCAAACGCTCTAGAATCACATTGCCAGTGAGGTTACAAATAGAAATCACATCCATTTCCTCATCTGTCGCTGCGATAAATACTGTTGGTTTAAGTTTCAAGCGGCGCTGCGTCACCAAATGACCAAGAATATTTTCTTGTAGACGCACGAAATCGTCATCGCTCCAGACTTGCAGCAGCGTCAACGAATTACCTTGCCAAGTTGCCTCCATATCAGCGCAGTATTGAGAACCATAAAAGGCTTTAACATCATCTTGCAGTGACAACTCAATCGCATTTTCCACATTGGTGAAATCGGCCATTTCATCACGTGCGACCGCTTTCCAAAGCACCTTTCCATCACGCTTCTCTTCGACACAAGGAGAAACAAGCTCTGCAAGCTCTTCACTGCTTGGCAACTCATTGTGCTTAGCTTGCCAAGCTTGTTGGTAGCGCAGGCTGAACTCTTGTAGCGCCTGAGTAACGTTTGGGGTCATGAAGGTCTCCTCATTCCTTATTTATCAGATAGCCGTGCTTGCCGGATGGCAATTGACCAGCGGATTCAGTAAAATTCTCGCCATTCTAATCGAAAACGACCACAAAGTATGAGCAAATATTCTGACGCTAAAGAGCTTGCTGGCTTAACACTAGGTAAAACGACCGAGTATGCGAACCAGTATGACCCAAGCTTGCTGCAACCAGTCCCTCGCAGCCTGAACCGAGATGACCTCCAGTTAGGCGATACTCTGCCTTTCATGGGGCACGACATTTGGACGCTGTACGAATTGTCTTGGTTAAATAGTAAAGGTTTACCACAAGTGGCCGTTGGCGAAGTATACATTCCAGCCACCAGCGCAAACTTGATTGAATCGAAGTCTTTCAAACTGTACTTAAACAGCTATAACCAAACCCGCTTTGCAAGCTGGGAAGAAGTGACTGAGCGTTTAACACAAGACCTTTCTGAATGCGCAGGTGAAAAGGTGCTGGTTGAGGTGAATCCAGTGACCCACTATACCAATCAACCTATCGTAACAATGGACGGTGAATGTATTGATGACCAAGACATTAACATCACCAGTTACGATTTCGATGCCGATTTGCTTGAAGGTGCAGCAGGTGAAGTACAAGTTGAAGAGGTGCTACATAGCCACCTATTGAAATCAAACTGTTTGATCACTAACCAACCCGACTGGGGCAGTGTAGAAATTCGCTACCAAGGCGCAAAAATAGCTCGTGAGAAGCTGTTACGTTACTTAGTGTCTTTCCGCGAGCACAATGAGTTCCACGAACAGTGTGTAGAGCGTATTTTTACGGATCTAATGAAATACTGCCAACCAAGCAAACTGACCGTATTTGCCCGCTATACGCGCCGTGGAGGCTTGGATATCAACCCTTACCGCTCAACGGAACAAGATAAGCCAGCTCACAATCACCGTATGGCTCGTCAGTAAGCGCATAGGCAACAGAAATAAGTTCGGCAATCTAAAGGGTTGCCGGACGTTTTTATTGTCCAAGCATGTTACTATATCAAATGGCTTCAACCCGCATTTAAACGGCTAATTGAGGCTTTTCGCCGTTATCGCCATATCTAAAAACAGTTCGAGGGAACGAAAGGATGTTTTGGGACAGTTCGCGTCTATTCAAATTGATTGGCTTTCTTTGCTTGCTGTTTGTACAGCCACTTCATGCAACCATTTTATCGTCCGCGTTACTCAACGAAGCACAACAATTGGCGGAAATAGAACCATCACAAGCAAAACAAGCGGCAACCAACTATTTGTCACAGCGTGAGCTAACAGAACGCAAAGAAAGTGACAGCCCTTCAGCCATGTCTCGCGACGAAACAGATCGTAGCGTTCGCACACCAAGCAGCACCATCGAAGCGCACAAGATTATCGCTCAGGCAGATTACGCCATGGGTAATGTTCGTTCGGCTATCGAGCACCTAAATAAAGCGGAACGCTTAGCGCAAGAATATCAATTGCCGTACATGGACTTAGATCTCCAGCTGATGCGCAACCAAATGATTTGGATGTACGACGAAAACTACTCAAAAGCGGAAGACACGCTTAACCAAATTGAACAACAGCTCGATGAAGCCGATGCCGTATTACAACGCACCGACAGCGTTCGCTACCGACTGGTGATGCAAAGAGCACTCCTCGCTTCACATAGTGGCGATATCATTAAAGCGGAAAACTTGTACTCTGAAGCAAAGACCATGCTTGACGATAGCCGCTCTGAGTTAGCCTTGATCGACTACTACACAGCCGTCGGCGAGTTTTACCTCAATAGCAAGAAATACAATTTGGCTTTGTCAGAGCTGCTATACGGTTATTGGCAATCTATTGAAAGTAACAGTGGTGCAAGATTAGCAAAAGTGAATCGCCTTTTGGCTAGGCTCTTCCAGGAGCGACGAGTGTACGACAAAGCGATCGAATACTTATCTCAAGCCGCAGATTTTTATGACTCTTACCCTAGCTCTCCGATCCTAGCGGACGTCCTAGAGCAAATGGGCGACATCTACTTTTATCAGGGTAAGTTTAACCTTGCGTTAGTGCATTACTTCAACGTGCTTGACCATGAAAGTACCAGTAAGAACATCAATAGAATCATTAAAATTCGCTTAAGCTTGGCGGCTACCTACCTACAACTCTATAACTACGCGCTAGCAGAGCAGTACTTAGACCGCTCTAAAGAGCTTTTAGAATACACCAATATTCCTAAGCTTGAAGCAAAGGCTGCCCTGCTTCAGTCAGGTCTGGCTTATCATCAAAATGACAGTAAAGACGTCATTACTAATGCTAAGCTGGCGTTAGCACTTGCTGAAAAGTCACCTGAAAATAACAACTTCATTAAGCAGCAGTCATACCGTTTACTTGGGTTGGGTTACGAGCAGGCAGGCGAATACAAACTTTCTCTGCAAGCTTATAAAAAATACACCAACCTCGTTCGTCTAGAACAAAAGCAGCTTAACCAAATCAGTGAGGATGCGTTCCGTCAGCAAAAAGAATTTGCCGAACAAACCATCCATTACATCGGTCAATCAGAACGCTTAGAGCAAGTGGAAAGAGAGCATCGTAAATTCCAGAAAATCTCATTTGCATTGTTTATTACTGTCTTGGTCATGTTTTTGTTCATTATGCGCCGTGGTGTCATTATGCAGCGCCAAGCAAGTGAAATCGAAAAACTGCGTAACGACCTCTTCACCCACTCTCGCTCTCGTTTACGTAACTTGCGTATGCTGAATGTTAAGCTTTCTCGCTCATTGAAAAAGTCGAGCGAAACTTTCGAGCAATGGCAAATGGGTGAATTGATCCACGAACCACTTAATGATCGCCTACGCTTTGTTATGATCGATTTGCCATTCTTACGAAGCATGTACGTCCATAACGGCTATAAGGCAGGTCTAGAACTAGAACGGGCATTTGGCGACTTCCTTGCGGAAAAAATAGAAAAACCGTCGCGTCTTTACCATTTCTCAGATGCGAACTTACTCTACATAGAACCGAACGCTGACCGTGATGCTTCTGCCGAAGTCATGTTCGAAAAATTCCAGACTTGGGTGGATGAGTTCGCACAGCAGCACAACGTCAATCGTATTATTCGTATGGGCATCAGCGATTATCCGTTCTTACCCCGAGCCTACACTGCAATTAACGATGAGGAATTACTCGATCTGTTATTGCTTGCTACTCACATCGCACGAGAAGTCAGCTTGAAGGATAAGCAAAGCCACTGGGTGTTCTTAAAAGCCATCGATAATGCGCCTGCTGCTAGCTTTGCAACAGGTAACATAAGAACTGCCTGTCAACATGCCATTAGCCAAGGCCTGATCAAGATCCATTCGTCCTACAAGAATGAGGACGACATCAAGAAAATATTAAAAAATGGATAATTAAACGCCTGTTGAACGTAATAACTAATGACGCTATAAAGTTTTTTGTTATTATCAGATAATTGTCAGTAGTACATGGACTTAACCGTAGTCACTTCATGGGAATCTTGGAATCCGATATTCAGTCGCAGCTGCATCAGCTGAGTTGTCAACTTGACCAACTCAGACTGACTCATCGTGATACTTCACTCAAATTCAAACGTGAACAACAAGTTCTTAAACGCGTTGTGGCATCATTGTCTTCAGCTTGCCAGGGTTCGAACACTCAGGTATCCAACTACCTATTTGAAATCCAACAAGAGCTGCAACATCAAAAAGATATCAGCACTCTTATCCCGCGTTTAGCGGTATTAGAGAGGATGCTCAAACAGCAGTCGAAGACGATGGATAAACAAAACGGTTACCTTGACGAACAAATCAAGCACAGTGGTGAAACACTGCAACGTGTCACGGGCTTACCTGCGCAGTTAAAACGTGAACTACGGAACCTGATGAGTTTCTCTGAAGTTCACGCCAGCAATAAAGCTGATCAAGCCACTAAGCTACTGAGTATTTACGAACGCGCTCTGAAAATCATTACGTCTAATTCACGTCTACATCTTAGTGAATTTGAAAACAATCCTGACAGATCTCAACTTGAATGCTTGGCCAGCGACCTTCAACATACTATTACAGAGCTGGATTTCGAGGGAGAATCAGGCGATAGATTGCTGGATATTCGCGCTAAGTTGCTCCTTGGCGTGAGTGCCGAGTCTCTCATTGAGCTTACGCTCTCAACGCTGAAATTGGTTGTCGAAGCAACAAAGTTCGAGCGCGAGGCGTCAAGCCAATTCCTTGATCAGCTGAACACTTCTCTCGCAAGTAACCTAAAAACCGTTCATCAGAACGTCGACCAGCATCATACCTACTTTGAACACCGCCAAGAGCTCAACACAGAAATGAACAGCTTGGTTGAATTAAGCCAAAAGTCACTTAATCAAGCTCAAGATATCGCGGTTGTGAAAAAAGAAATCACGCCTCTTCTCGAAAAAATGGCGTCGCTGACAGAGCGACTGAAAATGACGGAAGAGCGAGAGCAAGCGCTGCAAGAGCGGTTAAGTTACAGTAAGAACCAACTCGAAGCGGTATTTGAAACTACGCAAGATTATCGTCGACGCTTAGATGACCAAGCTCAGCGTATGTTGCTCGACCCGCTGACTAAAGTTTATAACCGCACTGCATTTAACGATCGACTAGAGCTAGAGTATCGCCGTTGGATTCGCTCTCAGCAAAACCTTCGTGTTGTGCTATTTGATGTAGACAACTTCAAAGCGGTGAATGATAGCTATGGTTATACGGCTGGCGATAAAGCGCTGAAGATCATCGCTCGTACTATTAACAAGCGCGTATCAGAAACGGAAACAGTGGCTCGCTTTGGTGGCGAGGAGTTTATTCTACTCGTCCCGGAACAATCTGAAGAATACACACTGGATCTGATTAAGCATATCCAGCGTGATATTAGCCAATTACCCTTTAAGTTCCGTGAGCAAAATATCATGATTACCTTAGCTGCTGTATCGACGTCTTTCAAAGAGTCCGATACGCCAGAGTATGTGCTCGATCGTCTTGGCAAGATGCTTGCGGACGCTAAAAAACGTGGAACAAACCAGCTTAACTGGAGCTAAGATTCGTACAAAAAGCGAGCAAACAAACCAAATTTGGTGCAATCTACGCTTTATAACCACCCATTTTCAACGAGTTATCACATTTCTTCCCTTTTAGTCTGCTAAGCTGTAAAAACCCAAGTCACTTCAAGATGATGTATTTATAAAAGGCAAATGTATCATCTTGAGGTTGCTTGGGAGTTGATAACCATAAAACCAAATCGGCCAACTACCTTTCATCAAACCATACGTATAACACCAAAAAGGTAAGTTGGTACTTTCCCTCAAATTAATGCAACACAAGGAGGCGTTATGATTACCCATATAAGCCCCGCTGGTAGCATGGACTTGCTATCTCAACTAGAAGTAGAGCGCTTAAAGAACACAGCCTCGAGTGAACTTTATCAGCTGTACCGTAATTGCACATTAGCGGTGTTGAACTCCGGTAGCCATACCGATAACTCGAAAGAACTGCTCGATAAATACCAATCGTTTGATGTCAACGTCGTGCGTCGTGAGCGTGGTATTAAGCTTGAGCTGACTAATCCGCCAGAGCACGCTTTTGTTGACGGCGAAATAATTAAAGGTATCCAAGAGCATCTGTTCTCCGTATTGCGTGATATCGTTTACGTAAACATGCATTTGGCAGACGCCCAGCGGCTCAACCTTACTAACCCAATTCACATTACGAACCTCGTGTTCGGCATTCTTCGTAATGCCAGAGCATTAACTCCAGGTATCGCACCGAATCTTGTCGTATGTTGGGGTGGTCACTCTATCAATGGAGTGGAGTATCAGTACACACGTGAAGTGGGTAACGAACTGGGCCTGCGTGAACTTAACATCTGCACAGGTTGCGGCCCTGGTGCAATGGAAGGGCCGATGAAAGGTGCAGCAATTGGGCACGCAAAGCAACGTTATACTCAGCAACGTTATCTTGGTTTAACCGAACCCTCGATTATTGCGGCCGAGCCACCAAACCCAATAGTAAATGAGCTGGTCATCATGCCCGACATCGAAAAGCGCTTGGAAGCTTTCGTCCGTATGGCTCATGGTATCGTTATTTTCCCAGGTGGCCCGGGCACAGCGGAAGAGCTACTGTACATTCTTGGCATCATGATGCACCCGGATAACGCCGATCAGCCAATGCCTATCGTATTAACAGGACCAAAAGAGAGTGAAGAGTACTTCCGCTCTATTGATGAGTTCATTCGCGACACACTTGGTGAGGAAGGGCAAAAGCACTACGAGATCATCATTGACGACCCGGCAGAAGTCGCTCGTATTATGAAACGCTCCATGGACTCGGTACGCCTTCACCGAAAAGAGAAAGGCGATGCGTACAGCTTTAACTGGTCATTGAAAATTGAGCCAAACTTCCAACTGCCATTCGAGCCTACTCATGAGTCGATGGAACAATTGGATTTAAGCCTAGATCAAGAACCGCAAGTTTTAGCGGCCAACTTGCGTCAAGCCTTCTCTGGCATAGTGGCAGGTAACGTAAAGGCTGAAGGCATTCGAGAAATAGAACGTAGAGGGCCTTTCACCATTCATGGCGACGCAGTCCTCATGAAAAAACTCGATAAGTTGCTAAAAGACTTTGTCGAACAGCACCGAATGAAATTACCTGGCGGTTCAGACTACGAACCGTGTTATCGAATCGCTCACCCGGAAATTGGTGGTCGATAGTCAGGCTAGCATTCGTTACACTAGGGGCATTACGCCCCTTTTTTATTGCTAAGTCATTATGTCTATTCATCTTGTTATCATTGATGCCCTAAACCTGATCCGCCGAGTGCACTCAGCACAACCAGATCCAACCGACATAGCAAGAACCATAACCACAACGCAAAGAACCCTCACTCGCATTCTGTCAGAGGCCAACCCGACACACATCATCGCAGTTTTTGATCACCACGAACAAGACAGAGGTTGGCGCGCTGAAATTCTCCCTGACTATAAGCAAAACCGAAAACCAATGCCTCTGCCACTACTGCAAGGGTTAGATGCGATTCAACAAGCGTGGTGGGAGCAAGGTATTGATTCATTGCTGTCTGAAGGCGATGAAGCAGATGATTTGGTTGCTACACTCGCAACGAAAGTGGCCAGCCATGGTGAAAAAGTCACCATCGTTTCGACTGACAAAGGTTACTGCCAGCTACTTTCCCCTACCCTACAAATCCGTGATTATTTCCAACATCGTTGGTTAGATGAACCATTTATCGAAAAAGAGTTCGGCGTAAAACCAAGTCAACTAGCGGATTACTGGGGATTGACAGGGATAAGCTCTAGCCAGGTTCCGGGCGTACCTGGAATTGGCCCGAAAGCAGCGAAAGAGATTCTCACTCAGTTTGAGAGTATTGAAGCTGCCTACGCTAGTGAAGATCTCGTACCGAAATACCGTAAAAAATTGGATGAGCACATTGAGTCTGCTCGTTTATGTAAACGCGTCGCCGCTTTAAAGTGCGATATAGAACTAGGCTTTAACTTGCAAGATATTCGCTTTTTAGGGCCAAACAAAGCGGAGTAGTGTCCGATGGTAGTTTCACACCATGAAATCCGGCAGATATTAAAAAAGCGCCATTTGAAGGCGCTTTTTCTATTCTAATCACTATTCCCAAAAGACTCGGGGAATAAAGTTAGTAAGGTGAAATATTCGACAGACATTGGATATGAATCGTGATCTCTTCACGATCATGATACAAATGTTTAGCTTGTAGCTTGAACTTTACCTTATTATCAATGAGGAACTGCTTCAGATTTTCAAGGTCTTGCAGCACTTCGTCATAACGCCCTTTCATTGGCAGCTTAAGGTTAAAGATAGCCTCTTTTGCCCAACCTTTTAACAGCCACTGTCCCATCAGGTGAGCAACACGAGCTGGCTTTTCCACCATGTCACAAACAATCCATGTTACGTTCTTGCGGTCTGGTTCGAACTTAAAACCATCCACCATATGGTGTTTGATCTGGCCAGTTTCCATCAAACTGTCTGCCATCATGCCGTTATCAACGCAGTGAACGAACATTGAGCGCTTCACTAATTGGTACGTCCAACCGCCTGGACATGCACCTAAATCCACACCCCACATACCTGGTGCCAAACGCTCATCCCACTCTTCACGTGGAATAAAGACATGAAATGCTTCTTCCAGTTTAAGTGTTGAACGACTTGGGGCGTCTGCTGGGAATTTAAGGCGAGGGATACCCATGAAGAACTGTGAGTTGTTGTCAGTGTAAGAGTAACCAACGTAACAGTGGCCAGGCTCAACAAAGCAAATGTGCAGTACTGGTTTTTTCGCGTTATCTTTGTTCAGCATTAAGCCTTTGCCGCGCAACGCTTGACGCATTGGGACGGTAAACTTACGGCAGAATTTCAGTAGCTCTTTCGCTTCATTTGTATCTGGCGTTTCAATTCTCAAATCACCACAACGAGGGAATGCTTCGATGTCTGCTAGTTCATTCAAAATTGGACTAATTCGGTCATCACTTGGCAACGATTGAAACTCAGCTGCTACCGCAAACATTTGTCGAGCAAAAATTAAAGACTTAAAGTCTAAACCTCTCGCAAGTTTGTCGGCATCTCCATCTTGGTAACACTCGAAGACAACATAACCTGAGTTTCTCTTCACACGAGGGAAGCCATACACTTCCAACTGTGTCGCTTTGTCCTGAATTTCACCAGCACACTCTTTCTCAAAGCCAGAACGGCAATAGAGCATTAGTTGTTTCACTTGGAGACCTCTTTGATATTGAACGCAGCAAAAAAGAACAGACACCAACCAATCATGAACAGTAATCCTCCCACAGGAGTAATTGGCCCAAACCACTTAATGCCCGTCAGCGCCAGCGCGTAAAGACTGCCGCTAAAACAAAAGATGCCGATAATAAAGCAAATCGCCGCAATGAAAAAATATTTTTGTGCTTTTTGTCCCAAATTGAGCAGAAGCAGAATGGCACAAAACACAATCGCCAACGTGTGAATAAATTGATACAGAACTCCGGTCTCAAATACACCGAGCAAATAAGGGGCCAGTGTCGCTTTTAGCCCATGAGCAGCAAATGCTCCAAGAGCGACCGAAAGCAGCCCAGACAATCCAGAGAATGAGAGTAACCACTTACTTTTCACTGTACACCTCTTTTATAAACGCCGCTAACTGCTCTATCGCGAGTGTAATGTTACCTACTTCAGTATGACCTGAGATCTTGCGCGGTTTGAAGCTGTGGTCACCATCAGGTAAAAAGCTCACCGTTACTTGTGACGAAAGGACGAAATCATCGAATTCCTCACGCTTACCAAAGGTGTCTCGTTCCCCTTGAAGAATCAGCGTAGGTTTCTCAATGGTTGCTAAGTGCTCGCCTTTGTATTTCTCTGGCTTTCCTGGCGGGTGAAATGGAAACCCTAAACAGGCAATGCCCGCCACCAGCTCATTTTCAGCCAACAAGCTCGACATACGACCGCCCATTGACTTACCACCAATAACCACGGGAGAAGAAGTAAAGTGAGCGATCACTTCGCTGTATGCTTCGAGCAACTTTGGCGCGCGATCGGGCGGACGCTTTTTGCCATCTTCCGAACGTTTCACCATGTAAGGGAAATTAAAACGCACTACACGAATACCTTGCTCCACTAATCCTTTGGCGACAGCTGTCATGAAGTCATGCTCCATCCCCGCACCTGCGCCGTGAGCAAAAATAAACAGCGGTCCGTTTTCAGGTCCCTCAGCTATCCAGTGATTCATCCAATACTTCCTCTTGTTCTTTTCTCGCGGTTGCTAACATCCAGTCTCTAAACGTTGCGATTCGGCCCATATCTGCCTGCTGTTCATGACACACCACATAGAATGCATTCTTAGATATCAACACCTCGTCGAATGGTGCAATGAGTCGTCCGGCTTCCATTTCAGGTTTGGCGAGTACGTTGTTACCGAGCGCGACCCCCTGACCGTGCGCAGCAGCCTGTAGCACCATCGTTGAGTGACTAAAAATAGGACCGTGGTTTACGTTGATGCCTTCAATGTTGTAATGACGAGCAAACTGCTTCCAGTCTTTACGCGAAGTATCGTGTAACAAAGTATGTAATTTGAGGTCACTTAAAGATTCTAATGGTTTGTTACCCAAAAGTAATGAAGGTGAACAAAGTGGGATCAAAAACTCTTGGTACAATTTATCTGCTCGCAAACCTGGCCAGTTCCCACGGCCATAGTAGATCGCCACATCAACATCATCAGTCAGTGAGCCTTCATCCATATCTACGGCTTTAATACGTACATCGATATCGGGCTCTTGAGCATTAAAATCGGCCAAACGAGGTACAAGCCATTGGATAGCAAAACTCGGCGGTAGGCTAATCGTCAATGCCCCTTTTTCGCTACGTTCCAACACCTTATCTGTCGCTTCCGCAATCGAGGTGAAAATATCTTTGATATCGAGAAAGTAACTTTGGCCTTCTTCTGTTAACAACAAAGAACGATTACGTCGACGGAAGAGCTTCAATGATAAGAACTCTTCAAGCGCTTTAATCTGGTGACTGACCGCGGCTTGAGTAACAAATAATTCTTCTGCTGCTCGTGTAAAACTGAGATGACGAGCAGCCGCTTCGAAGACTCGAAGCGAATTTAATGGAGGCAATCTGCGAGACATATGGGACCTCTAATAGGATTAGTTTTTTTAATCTGAAACATTATAAAATGTCCGTTGTCGAACAGCCAGATAAATTCTATATTTCACCCCGCAACACGGGCCTGAACGGCTTGATTTCTTTGGAAATCAATTGGCTTCGTTGTTGCGATGTTGTGTTTGCAAACTCGTATTTCGAGTTAGGTAGATTTCTACCATAATGTTTTGTCCACACTCCCTGTGACAAAACATATACTTCCTGTATTTATTTTTGACCTGTCTGTCAAATTTGTTACACCGCCTAAATTAGGCGGTGTTTTTTTATCTATCAAAAATCTCATCCGCATATCTGGCAGCAATATCACTTTATTACTCTTCTTTCGGATTAATTATCGTTATATCAACACAAAGTGTATGGCTTTGCGATGAGCCTCAACATTATGCTAAGTAATGGTTGTCTGTAACGCGATCAAAAACAAAAAAGGCGCAAATTGATGTCTCAATTTGCGCCTTTTAACGTATTTTAACAGTCAGCTATGGACGGTAAACTTTTACGTTGCTGAAGCCTTGCTCTTGCAAGTAAAGCGCTTGCAGACGGCTCATCACACCGCGGTCACAGTAAAGTAGGTATGTCTTAGACTGGTCTAAGTCACCAAACTGTGTACCCAGCTTGTAGAAAGGGATATGTTTCACATCCACACCTTCGATTTCAAGTGGGTTATCGTCTTCCTCTTCAGGACTACGAATATCTAGCACAACCGCGTGCTCTTCTACCGCTTGAACTTGCTCTACTTCTGGTGCGGCTTGCTCAGACTCTTTCGCAATATCACGAATGTCCATCATGCGAGCTTCTTGAACCACTTGCTCAAGGATACTAAAGTCGAATTTCTCTTCTTCAGCTTCTAGCTTGCCTTTCACCGCTTTCACGGTTGGCTTCTTAGAGATAACACCACAGTATTCTGGCATTGTCTTCGCGAAATCTTCTGTGCCGATTTCACGTGCTAGATTGATGATGTCTTCTTTATCCCAGTTGATAAGTGGACGCAGAATCAGCGTGTCAGTTACGTTATCGATGTGGCGTAGATTGGTTAGCGTTTGGCTCGATACTTGACCTAGCGCTTCACCTGTTACCAATGCTTCGATCTTCATCTTCTGAGCGATCATGCCTGCTGCACGCATAAACATACGCTTCAAGATCACGCCCATTTGGCCGTCATCGACTTTCTCTAGGATTTCCGCAACCACAGGCTCGAAATCAACTGAGATAAAACGTACTTTTGCTGAAGAACCGTATTTGTTCCATAGGTAGTGAGAAACCTGCTTAACGCCGATTTCGTGTGCTGGACCACCTAAGTTAAAGAAGCAGTAATGTACTTTTGAACCACGCTTGATATGAAGATAGCTTGAAACACCAGAGTCGAAACCACCCGAGATCAGGCTTAACACGTCTTCTTGCGTACCCAGTGGGAAACCACCTAGGCCTTTATGACGAGACAATACTTGGTTTAGCTTGTCGTTCGAGACTTCCACCTTGATCGTCACGTCTGGGTTTCGTAGCTTAACACTAGCGCTTTCAATCGCTTGATTTAAACCACCGCCTACATAACGCTCTAGTTCAATGGAGGTAAAGTCATGCTTGCCACGACGCTTCGCACGTACAACAAAGGTTTTATTTTCGAGTGCAGCACGGTTGAGTTCTAGCACTTGCTCGAAGATATCGTGCAAGTCTTTAAATTCAGTTTGCTTCACTTCCAGTACGTGGTGAATGCCTGGTGTATGAGTCAAAACCTCAAGAACTTCAGCGTGGAATTCGTTACTCTCAGAGGTCACTTCAATGTGATCACGACGGTTAAATACCGCGACAGACTCCGTGCGGCTCTTAATGATGTTACGAATGTTGCACTCTAAAATCTTTGTGAAGCGCTTACGCACAGATTCACTTTTTACAAAAATTTCTGGATGGGGCTTTACAATAAATTTCATAGTCTAATTCGCAGGTTAGTTTCGCAATCAACAAAGAGTGACACTCAACTTCAATACTTCATACGCAGTAAAACCGCGTTTCAGTCACAAAAAGTAGTCTGAGCTCACTTTTAAGGCGCAAGATTATACACCCAAGCGGATTGGAAAAACAAAAAAAGCGAGCAATCTGCTCGCTTTCTTATCTCTTTACTGACTTAAAACTAAAGCCTAGTTATTGAATTACCGGCACTTCTTCACTGTAGAGAGGCTCGCCTTGCATAATGCTGATTTCAACCCGTCGGTTAAGCGCGCGATTTTCATCAGAATCATTCGGTAACAAGGGTTCCGTATCCGCCATGCCTCGTACTCTTAAACGTTGATGAGAGAAGCCTCTCACTTTCTCCATCTCTTGCGCGACTGATACTGCACGCTGAGAAGAGAGATCCCAGTTAGAACGATAAAGTTCCGAGTCTAGCGGTCGATTGTCTGTATGGCCAGATACTCGAACAATGCCTGGCACGTCTTTTACTAGCTCTGCAATCTGACGAACTAAAGGACGAAACTTAGGCTGCAAGAAGGCCGAACCTTCTGGGAATGCACCTTTTTCACGCATACGTATAACAATCTGCTGACCGAGGTTTTCAACTTCAATGGCGCCTTGTTCAATCTCTCGCTCTAAGGCTTTCTTGATGCTTTCCATCAAGGTTTCCATCTCTTGCGACATCTCTTTAGATTGCTGCTGCTGCATGTCCGCTTCGGCAGATTCATTGTTTTGAGTTGACGTTTCTGGCGATTGCCCACCCGTTAACTTGCCTTCATCACGTTTTGTGCCACCAGCTCGATCAGACTCCCCTTCATGAAATTCGAGCGTCTGCTGAGTGATGTCCATGGTTTGCTGCATGATGACATCAATCGGAGTTGGTTCCGGCCGACCCGGTCGAAACTCTTGGGCAATAATGCTAGTACCTTTGGGAATGTCTTTCACTTCAAGCTGATTTTGCACACCGAAGGCAAATTTCATTGATCCTGCAATTTGTTTGAACTTCAGTACATCCATCTCAGAAAACGAGAGCAGAAGAACAAAGAAACACATTAGTAGCGACATCAAATCTGCAAATGTCCCCATCCATAACGGGAGGCCAGGTGGCGGACAATCGCATTTGTTATCTTCATCATCCATCACGACTCTCCAAGTTACTCGTCAATCTCAAGGGCACGTTTACCTTCATTGAGGTAGTTCTTCAAGTAACTATCGATCACTCGCGGGTTTTGGCCATCTTGAATCGCTAATACGCCATCCATGATCAAACGGCGATTTAGCGTTTCTTGGTCACGGCGAAGAGAAAGCTTATCCGCAATAGGGAAAAACACCATATTGGACAGGATCGCGCCATACAATGTGGTCAAGAGTGCAACGGCCATTGCTGGTCCAATCGCTTTAGGGTCATCCATGTTTGAAAGCATCGCAACAAGACCAACCAAGGTACCAATCATTCCCATCGCAGGAGCAACGTCGCCAAAGGCGCGAAATACACCAGTACCTTGCGTATGTCGTTCATCTGTAAGCGCGATGTCTTTTTTGAGTGCCGCTCTCACAACGTCGGCATCATGGCCATCAACCAGTAGATCAATGCCTTTCTGCATGAATGTGTTGTTTATTTCCATCTCTTCAAGAGCAAGAAAACCACCTTTACGCGCCGCGTCGGCCATTTCCACAATTTTTGCGATCAGGTCTTCGGGTTCATCCGCTTTAAACATGAAGGCTTTGCCAGCAATCTTTGTCGCACCAAAAAACTGTCCCATTGTGAACTTCATCAACACGACGAATATTGAGCCACCAACGACAATAAGGATCGACGTGACATCGACAAACATGCCGATGCTGCCACCAAGCACCATCGCCATAATGACGAATGCAAAACCACCAATCAAACCTAATAGGGTTGCTAAATCCACAAAGCACTCCTCACGCTATACTCAAATACTGCCATTGGGCGGATTATTACCTGTATCGACAACTCGCGCAGAATTTTTAGAAAAATCTTAGCTAATGGATCACAAATTACACCTAACAACCTCAACCAAAATATGGGGTTTCACCGCTTAGACTCGTTGAACGCTAATTTTGTGACAATTATATAAGGTTAAATTTGACCAAGTTACTAGGCTAAGGTAACTTTCGTGCATCTTACCCGAGGCTTGATTAAGGCAGAAAAAAGATGGCGGTCAAGAAACCAGAAAACATGACCTTTGAAGCAACCATTGAAGAGCTTGATAGCTTGGTTGATCAATTAGAAAATGGCGATCTTGCTCTAGATGATGCCCTGCGTAAGTTTGAACGAGGCATTGCCTTAGCTCGTGCAGGCCAAACTAAATTAAGCGACGCCGAACAGCGCGTGAGCATTCTTCTTAGTGAAGATGATGAAGCACCACTGAGTGACTTCAAACCAGATTCAGAATAACAATCAGTAGTGAGCAATGTGATGCAACAGACATTGACGTCTTTTCAACAAAGAAACAATCAGCAATTGAATTTGTGGCTCGATCAGCTTCCATATCAAGAGCAGCCATTGATTCAAGCAATGAAATACGGCCTTTTGCTAGGTGGAAAACGCGTTCGCCCTTTTCTTGTTTACATCACAGGTCAAATGCTCGGCTGTAAACCTGAAGACTTAGACACCCCCGCCGCTGCTATCGAATGTATACATGCCTACTCACTCATTCATGATGATCTGCCAGCCATGGACGATGATGAACTGCGTCGAGGTCAACCAACTTGTCATATTAAGTTTGATGAAGCAACCGCAATACTGACAGGTGACGCACTACAAACTCTTGCCTTCACTATTATTGCTGATGGTCAATTAAGCCCGGCGGCTGAAGCTCAACGCATCAACATGATCAAAGCCTTAGCGCATTCCTCTGGTGCCAGCGGCATGTGTGTAGGGCAAGCCTTAGATTTAGGCGCGGAAAATCGCCTAGTTTCTCTTGAAGAAATGGAAGAGATACACCGTAAAAAAACCGGAGCTCTGATTGATTGTGCGGTAAAATTAGGTGCATTAGCTGCTGGTGAGAAAGGTATCGAGGTTCTACCTCACTTGGAGCGCTACTCAAAAGCAATTGGTTTGGCGTTTCAGGTTCAAGACGATATTCTTGATATCATCAGTGACACAGAAACACTGGGTAAGCCTCAAGGTTCCGACCAAGGTCTGAATAAGAGCACTTATCCTTCCCTGCTGGGTTTAGAGGGAGCCATAGAGAAAGCTCACACTCTGTTACAGGAAGCACTTCAAGCATTGGAAGCTATCCCATACAATACTCAGTTACTCGAAGAGTTCGCCCGATATGTCATCGAGCGCAAAAATTAACACTATAAGCGCGCATTTATATGACTCTTGATATTTCAAAGTACCCAACACTGGCGTTAGCAAATACACCGGAAGAATTACGTCTTCTTCCGAAAGAAACATTACCAAATCTGTGTGATGAACTGCGAACGTATCTGCTAAATTCAGTGAGCCAATCTAGCGGACACTTAGCGTCTGGCTTAGGCACCGTGGAGCTAACTGTCGCTCTGCATTATGTTTACAACACCCCTATCGACAAATTGATCTGGGATGTTGGTCATCAGGCTTACCCGCATAAAATCCTCACCGGACGTCGCGATAAAATGCCAACAATTCGCCAAAAGGATGGTCTACACCCTTTCCCTTGGCGTGAAGAAAGTGAATATGACACCTTATCTGTCGGCCACTCTTCGACATCGATTAGTGCAGGTCTTGGCATGGCCATCAGCGCACAAAAAGAAGGTAAAGGCCGCAAAATCGTCAGTGTGATTGGTGATGGCGCAATTACAGCAGGCATGGCATTCGAAGCCATGAACCACGCTGGCGACGTTCATCCTGATATGTTGGTGATTTTGAACGACAACGAAATGTCGATTTCAGAAAACGTCGGCGCCCTGAATAACCACCTTGCGAAAGTACTTTCTGGCAGCTTGTACACTTCTATCCGTGAAGGCGGCAAGAAAGTGCTGTCTGGTGTCCCACCTATTAAAGAGTTGGTTCGCCGTACGGAAGAGCACCTAAAAGGCATGGTAGTGCCTGGTACTCTGTTCGAAGAGTTCGGCTTTAATTACATTGGCCCGATTGATGGACACGACGTCAATGAACTCGTCAAAACGCTGAAAAATATGCGTGAGCTCAAAGGTCCTCAGTTCCTACACATCATGACCAAGAAAGGCAAAGGTTATGAGCCTGCCGAGAAAGATCCTATCGGCTACCATGGTGTTCCTAAATTCGATCCAACGCATAATTGTCTGCCGAAGAGCAGTGGCGGTAAGCCAACTTACTCAAAGATCTTCGGTGACTTTTTATGTGACATGGCGGCCCAAGATCCTAAGCTAATGGCAATTACGCCAGCAATGCGCGAAGGATCAGGTATGGTGCGTTTCTCAAAAGAGTACCCAGACCAATACTTTGATGTGGCGATTGCTGAGCAGCACGCAGTGACACTGGCAACAGGCATGGCAATTGCGGGCGATCATCCAATCGTTGCTATCTATTCGACTTTCTTGCAACGTGGTTATGACCAATTGATCCACGACATCGCGATCATGGACTTACCAGTGATGTTTGCGATCGACCGCGCAGGTCTCGTTGGCGCAGATGGTCAAACTCACCAAGGTGCGTTCGATTTGAGCTTTATGCGCTGTATTCCGAACATGGTGATCATGGCGCCAAGCGACGAAAACGAGTGCCGACAAATGCTTTACACTGGCCATAAGCATTCTGGCCCGAGTGCGGTTCGATACCCTCGTGGTAGCGGAATGGGCGTAGAAATCGAAACTGAGTTTACGGCTTTAGAAATCGGTAAAGGACGCATGGTTCGCCAAGGTGAAAAAGTTGCTATTCTGAGCTTTGGTACTTTCTTGGGTAACGCGCTAGAAGCGGCAGAATACCTTAACGCCACTGTTGCTGATATGCGCTTTGTGAAGCCGCTCGATGAGGCATTGATTCGTCAACTAGCCGCAGATCATGACGTGCTCGTGACGTTAGAAGAAAATGTTATCGCGGGTGGTGCTGGTGCTGGTGTCGTTGAGTTCATGATGAAAGATAAAATCATTAAACCTGTGTTGAACCTAGGTTTACCAGATGAGTTTATTCATCAGGGAACACAAGATGAACTGCATGAAGAGCTTGGTCTCGATGCAAAAGGAATTGAAAAATCCATCTTGGATTATTTAGCAAAATAGAATGTAAAAAGGGATGCTCATAGCATCCCTTTTTTTACGGTCAACGTTTAATTCATCCAGCCCGCATATTTTGCGACTAGAAACAGGGCAACACCGGCCATAACTCCCGCCACGATATCATCAACCATAATACCCAGCCCACCGTGAACTCGCTTATCTAGCCACCCAATTGGCCAAGGTTTTACCATATCGAAAAAACGAAACAAGATGAAGCCAGTGATCAACCACTTCCATTCAGTGAGTGGAATATTCAGTGCAGGTACAATGCTCATCGTAATCCAAAAGCCCGCAAACTCATCCCATACGATTGAACCATGATCATGTACTTTCATGTCTGCAGAGGTCACTTGGCATATTTGAATGCCGATCACACACGAAATCAGAACAACAATGACATACGCCGTAAATGGTAATTGTGCCAACAACAAAAATAAAGGCACGGCCGCCAGTGTGCCCATTGTTCCAGGGATAAACGGGGATAATCCACTGCCAAAACCCGTCGCCAATAGATGCCACGGGTTCTTTAATGAAATCAGAGAAAGAGGGTTGGTCATATCCTTAAACCTATACTGCTAGTTTGGTTTCAATCGTCATGCCTGCGAGTTACTCAATAGTAACAGGCTCTTGGCTAGAGCTTAGCTCAGATCATTTAAAGTGGTCGAAGCCACTTAAGTCCCAATCAAGTGGTTGATTGTTATCATGCAGCTCGAAGGTTCCATTTGGTCGGATTTGACCAATACATGTGACCTTACAGCCAGTATGAGACAAAGCGCTTTGTAACGAGCCTCGATTTTGCTCCGGCACGGTAAAACACAACTCGTATTCTTCGCCACTTGCTAAAGCATACTTCTGCGCGCTGATCTTATCATCTAAAAACTGGACTAATTCTGAAGAGATCGGTAGCTGAGAGACATCAATACTCACCCCAACCTGAGATCGCTGTAAAATGTGCTTAATATCAGAGATTAAACCATCTGAAATATCTATCGCCGAAGAGGCTAGGCCAACCAGAGCCTGACCAGCGAGCACACGAGGAGAACTAAGGTAATGAGCTCGCTCTAGTGCTTCCGCGCCGGCTCTACTGCGCAGAGAGTCATCTAGAATCACATCCAAGCCAGCTTTTGCATCGCCAAGGTTTCCCGTTACGTATACCCAATCCCCAGGCTTGGCGCCGGATCGCGTGAGCGCTTTGTCTTCAGGTACAAAACCTTGCACCGTCAGTGTCAGACACAATGGGCCTTTGGTGGTATCACCGCCTATTAACTGAATACCATAGTAATCAGCCAGTTCGAAAAATGCATCACAGAAAGGTGCAAGCCATTCTTCATCTGGCTCAGGCATCGTTAATGCAAAGCTCACCCACGCAGGCGTTGCGCCCATCGCCGCCAAATCACTGATGTTAGAAGCCAATGCTTTGTGTGCGACCCATGCTGGGTTCGCGTCGGCTAAGAAATGCGTTCCAGCTACCAATGTATCCGTGCTAATCGCAATCTGAACATTAGCTGGCGCTTTGACCAAAGCGCAATCATCACCAGCGGCTAGATGGACATCTTTACGTTGGCTCTGACGACCGACGAAGTATTTGTCTATCAGATTAAATTCACCAGACATAATTCACTTACTTTTTGATGTAAAAGCTTTTGATACAAAAAAGGTCAGCATGTGCTGACCTTTTCATTGAAGAAATCGTTATTTCTTACGAATGTGAGGTGCTGCTTTATCAAGTACACCATTCACAAACTTGTGGCTATCTTCTGCTGCGAAAACTTTTGCAAGTTCAATCGCTTCATTGATAACAACTTTGTAAGGAACATCTTCGCGACGAGTCATCTCGTACATAGCAAGGCGAAGAAGAGCAAGTTCCATCATATCTAAATCCTGCATAGGACGAGAGATGTATGGACGAATTTTGCTATCTAGCTCAGCGTGGCTAAGTACAACACCGCTTAATAGTTCACGGAAGTAAGCTACGTCTGTCTCTGGAGCAGCAAGCGCTGGCTCAGATGCATGAAGTTCTTCTTCATCGTATTTGTCGCCAGACAAAAACTGTTCTTCAATCTTGGCAACATTCTCTTTAGTAATTTGCCATGAGTAGATCGCCTGTAGAGCGAATTGACGTGCGTTACGACGTGCGGCTGGTTTCACACTGGCCCCCATTAGGAATCAATTTCAGATAGTACATTAATCATTTCAAGTGCGCTTAGTGCAGCCTCTGCACCTTTATTACCAGCCTTGGTTCCTGCGCGTTCAATCGCTTGATCGATCGTATCAACAGTCAAAACACCAAATGCTACTGGAATGCTGAATTCCATAGACACTTGTGCTAGACCTTTGTTCATTTCACTACAAACATAGTCAAAGTGAGGCGTTCCACCGCGAATAACAGACCCTAGAGAAACAATAGCGTCGAATTTGCCAGTTTTAGCAACACGCTGAGCTACTAGAGGTAGTTCTACGGCACCTGGACAACGCACAACCGTGATGTTGTCTTCGCTTACTTGTCCGTGACGCTTTAGTGTATCGATCGCACCAGAAAGTAGGCTTTCGTTAATAAAACTGTTGAAACGAGAAATAACGATAGCAATTTTTGCATTTGGCGCTGGGAAGCCACCCTCGATCACTTTCATAAGCTTTCCTTTAACTCTATTTATAAGTGAAATATGTTCATCAAGTGAGAATCGCCGGATTCTAGCACAAATTTGTGAGCAATATCTAATGGAAATTGGAGGCAAATCACCGGTTCCTAGCCATTGACGAGTTAAGCACGTCAAAGACTAGGAACTTATTGTTCGGTTGTTACTCGCAGACGTACTCAACAACATTCAGACCAAAACCACCTAACGCGTGGTACTTTTTGTTGGTCGATGACAGAAGGCGCATATCATGTACACCGAGATCCGCAAGAATCTGTGAACCAACGCCAACACGGCGAGACGTGCCTTGTTTTTTAGCAAGCGTTGGGGCTTCACCTTTGTCTTGCGCTTCGAACATCTTCACGCGATGAATAAGTAGATCAGTCGATTCTTCATGGCCAAGAACAACCAACACACCGCCCTCTTCACCAATGCGTTTCATTGCCTTATCTAGTGTCCAACTGCGCTCTGCATTACGATCGCTACGTAGTAAGTCGGTAAAAACGTCTTGAAGATGTACGCGAACCAGTGGCGCTTTTTCTTTCAAATCGCCCTTGCACATTGCGTAGTGCACTTGGTTATCAATGGTGTCTTTGTACGTGACTAACGTGAACTCGCCAAACTCTGTCGGTAACTTGCACTCAGCCACACGTTCAATCGTTGTCTCAGTGTTATTGCGGTACTCAATTAGGTCGGCAATAGTGCCCAATTTAATACCGTGCTTCTCTGCAAAGATCTCTAGATCTGGGCGACGAGCCATCGTGCCGTCGTCATTTAAGATCTCAACAATCACCGATGCTGGCTCTAAACCAGCAAGACGAGCCAAATCACAGCCAGCTTCAGTGTGACCTGCGCGAGTCAGTACACCGCCGTCTTGAGCTGCGAGAGGGAAGATGTGACCAGGCTGCACCAAATCCGCAGCTTTAGCGTTTGGCGCGACTGCTGCTTGAACGGTACGTGCGCGATCTGCGGCTGAAATACCCGTCGTTACCCCTTCTGCTGCCTCAATCGAAACAGTAAAGTTGGTGGTGTATTGCGCATTATTGTCTTGCACCATTGGTGGCAGACCTAGACTTTCGCAACGATCTTTGGTCATGGTTAAACAAATCAGGCCACGGCCATAGGTTGCCATAAAGTTGATGGCTTCCGGCGTAATATGCTCGGCAGCCATGATCAAGTCACCTTCATTCTCGCGGTCTTCATCATCCATTAGGATGACCATTTTGCCTGCGCGAATATCATCAATAATTTCTTGTGGCGTACTGATTGGCATAGTCTGTTATCCCGTTATTCTAAATTTGTTATTGCGACAGCAATGAAAAATTACGTTGCAGTGAATGCTAGTTAGGTCAATAGTTTGAGCTTTGCATTAAGCAAGTCAATGAATCTCGCGGTGTTCTGTGAGTCTGCTCTTTATCGCATGCCTCACGCAGCCACTCCCAAGACTTATGCAAAACCGTTTTGCTGTAAAAAGTCCATCGTGATACGAGACTCGGCCTTATCTTCTTGTTGTCCTTGCAGTAAACGCTCCATATAACGCGCAAGTACATCAACTTCTAAGTTGACTTTGCGCCCCACTTGAAACTGGTCAATCGTAGTTTCTTCACTCGTATGAGGAACGATCGTCAGCTTAAAAGCATTTTTACGTAAGTCGTTGACGGTTAGGCTAATACCATCAACAGTAATCGAGCCTTTCTCTGCAACGTACTTGCTAATTTCCGCAGGCATTGCAACCCAAAACTCTATCGCACGGCCAACTGAATTGCGTTCGACAATTTCACCAACCCCATCGACATGGCCAGAAACGATATGTCCACCCAATCGCGTTGTTGGCAACATGGCTTTTTCTAGATTCACCTTATCGCCTACTTGGTAATCAGCAAACCCAGTTTTCTTCAAGGTTTCTAATGACAGATCAGCACTGTAATAGTGGCTTCCGAAGTCAACTACCGTTAAGCAAACACCATTGGTCGCAATGCTATCGCCTAACTTAACGTCTGACATATCAAGCGTACCCGTTTCAACCGTGACGGTGATGTCTTCGCCCTTCGGCGTAATCGCAGCTAACTTGCCAACTGCTTCTACTATTCCTGTAAACATACTATTTCTTATCTAATTTCATTACGTTTTATGGTGGCGGTGATGCGAATGTCTACCCCAACCATACGAACGTCTGTAATGTTTAAATCTATGACGTCAGCCATAGCGCTTAACCCTAAAGCACCGATAAGCCCCCGACCATCGCTGCCCATGAGTTTTGGCGCAAGGTAAACAATGAGCTCATCTACAAGATTAGCCTTTATCATCGCACTCGCTAGCGTAGCTCCAGCTTCAACCCATAAGTGATTGATGTGGTGCTCATCCGAGATACGTTTTAATGTCGTTGATAAGTCAATTTGGTCAGCGCTGTCCAATAGAGGGATACAGTCTCCATCAGAGCGAATAATAACTCGCTCTCCATCGGTGTGGAACAGCTTGAGCGCACCCGTTAAATGGTTCTGACGGTCTAAGATTACACGTACTGGTTGACGAAGTTCTTCTCGTAAATACTGCGCTTGAACACTGGTAGGTAAGTCATCCCAACGCACATTGAGTGACGCATTATCATCAATCACCGTTTTGCTGGTAGAGAGAATACCACCACTCATCGCTCGATAACGCTGCACATCTTGGCGGGCCGCAGGGGAGGTGATCCATTGGCTCTGACCATTACTGAGTGCGCTTTGCCCATCCAAACTGGCTGCCATTTTTAATTGAACAAACGGCATGCCTGTACGCATGTACTTTATAAAACCAGGGTTAAGGGCAAGGGCATCTTGCTCTAACAAGCCGATTTGTACTTCAATTCCTGCATCACGTAACATCTGGATGCCGCGACCTGCAACTTTCGGGTTTGGGTCTACCATGGCGCAAACCACACGTGCCACTTTGGCTTTAATCAGCCCTTCGGCACATGGCGGTGTACGGCCGTAATGAGAGCAAGGTTCTAGCGTCACATAAGCGGTTGCACCAACTGCTTTTTCACCCGCCATGCGCATCGCGTGCACTTCGGCATGCGGCTCACCAGCACGATGGTGATAGCCTTCACCGACAATTTCTTCATCACGAACGATGACACACCCTACATTTGGATTAGGGGCGGTGGTATAAATGCCACGTTTCGCTAACTTAATAGCTCGTGACATCATGGCGAAATCTAAATCAGAAAACGCTCTTTCAAGAGTGTGTTGAGTCATGAGCTACTCAGTCTTCTAGGCGGGCAATCTCTTCGCCAAACTCGCGAATATCTTCAAAGCTGCGGTAAACGGAAGCGAAACGAATGTAAGCCACCTTATCGAGCTCTTTGAGCTGGTCCATGACTAAATTACCAATCATTTCACTCGGAACCTCTCGCTCACCCGTCGCACGCAGTTGTGATTTGATCATACTGATCGCTAACTCTATAGAATCGGCACTCACTGGGCGTTTCTCTAAAGCGCGTTGAATACCGCCAACCATTTTATCTTCATCAAATGGTTCACGGTTGCCATTCGATTTGATCACTTTAGGCATCACTAACTCTGCGCTTTCAAACGTAGTGAAACGCTCGCTACACGCCAAGCACTGACGGCGACGTCGAACTTGATGGCCATCAGCCACTAAGCGGGAATCAATAACTTTGGTATCGTTCTCGGAACAAAAAGGACAATGCATATCACCTCCATATCTATACCAAAATAACCTCATGAGCAATCACGGATAACCACGCGTTCATGGTTATACGGACTCTATTAAAGCTATTTGGGTATAACGCTTTCAAACCGAAATAAAAGCTCATGTAGTGTAGCGGAATTGGTATGTTAGACAAAACAAAAAGGGGCGCAAAGGCCCCTTTTTCACTCAAGATCTCGTCGAATGTGTTAACTGCGTGCTAAGTAGTTCGCTTTACCAACCCACTTGTAGCTAGTTAGCTCTTCTAAGCCCATCGGACCGCGTGCATGTAGCTTTTGCGTAGATACTGCGACTTCTGCGCCAAGGCCAAATTGCGCACCGTCTGTAAAGCGCGTTGAAGCATTCACATAAACCGCCGCCGAACCGACAGAATTGATGAACAGCTCTGAGTTTTCCAAGCTATTGGTCATGATCGCATCTGAGTGGCTCGCGTTATGGACACGCATATGATCAATGGCATCTTTCACATCAGACACAACTTTTACACCAAGAGTGTAGCTCAACCATTCCGTATCAAAGTCACCTTCAACAGCATCGCGAATTTGTGTTGCTTGAGGCATCAGTGCTTTTGCCTTAGGCTCTGTCACGAAGGTCACTTTATCGTTCATGCGCTCTACGATCATTGGTAGGAATTGCGCTGCAATTTTTTCATGCACGAGCAGCGTATCTAATGAGTTACACGCAGATGGACGTTGAACTTTAGAGTTCTCAACCACATTCAGGGATTTCTCTAGATCAGCGGATTCGTCGACAAAGATATGGCTGATACCAAAGCCACCAATAATCACCGGAATCGTGCTGTTTTCTTTACACATTTTGTGTAGGCCAGCACCACCGCGTGGAATGATCATGTCGACGTAATCGTCCAACTTAAGCAATTGAGAAACAAGCTCACGATCTGGTTTTTCAATGTACTGCACAGAAGCGGCTGGAAGGTTCGCCTTTGCGAGCGCAGACTGAATAACCTTCACTAATTCCATATTCGAGAAAAAGGTCTCTTTGCCACCACGTAAAATGCTTGCGTTGCCGGTTTTCAAGCACAACGCTGCGATATCAATGGTTACGTTTGGACGCGCTTCATAAATTACGCCCACGACACCAAGCGGCACGCGACGACGAGACAGTGACATCCCATTTTCCAGTACCTTACTGTCTATTTCGCTGCCTACAGGATCGTTCAAGCTAATGACGTTGCGAACATCATTCGCAATTGCAGTCAATCGTTCTTCATTAAGCAAAAGGCGATCGAGCAGCGCATCGGTTAAACCCGCTTCACGGCCAAGTTCGATGTCTTTAGCGTTTGCCGCCAAAATAGCAGCAGAGTTTGCTTCTAGCTCATCAGCAATGATGGCTAATGCTTGGTTTTTTTGCGCAGTTGACGCTGTCGCTAATTCGAAAGCTGCATCTTTAGCAGCTTTACCCATATTCGTTAAATCCACTTTGCTTCCCTCTAATTCTATTCCTGAATGACGACCAAATCATCGCGGTGAATCACCTCAGAGCCATAATCATGACCCAAAATAGAGATGATATCTTTACTGTGCTTACCCGTAATTTTAGTTAGGTCATCACTTGAGTAGGCGCTGATGCCACGAGCCACCAACTTACCGTGAGCGTTTGTTACACGCGCCACTTCGCCTCGTGCGAAGTCACCACTAACTTTGATGACCCCTTTAGCAAGTAGGCTACTGCCCTTGCCGACCACAGCATTGACTGCACCATCATCAATAATGATGTCGCCCGATGCCGCAGGTCCCGCTAGAATCCAGCGTTTACGGTTCTCTAAGGCTTCAGCGCAAGGTAGGAAGCGCGTGCCCTGAGGTTCAGCACTTAAAGAGTCAAAGATAACATTCGGCGCACTACCAGCAGCAATAATAACCTCTATACCTGCGCGGCGAGCGATGTCTGCGGCTTGCAACTTCGTTGCCATACCACCAGTACCCAATGTTGTACCGCTTCCACCTGCGATTTTACGCAGCGTATCGTCGATGGTTTTTACTTCCTTGATAAGCTCTGCGTTCGGATCTCTACGAGGGTCAGCAGTAAACAGACCTTTTTGGTCCGTTAAAAGCAAGAGCTTATCTGCACCACATAAAATGCCTACCAAAGCGGAAAGGTTGTCGTTATCGCCAACTTTAATCTCGCTAGTCGCAACGGCATCATTTTCGTTTACGATAGGAACAATATCGTTCGCAACGAGCGCATTAATAGTGTCACGCGCGTTAAGGAATCGCTCACGATCTTCTAAATCGGCACGGGTTAGTAGCATTTGGCCGATCTTGATACCATAAATACCAAACAAAGACTCCCATGTTTGAATCAAGCGACTCTGCCCCACCGCGGCAAGTAACTGCTTACTCGCCATCTCGTTGGGCAATGCGGGGTAACCAAGATGCTCACGGCCTGCTGCAATCGCACCAGACGAAACCATTACGATTGAATGGCCTTGTTTTTTAAGCTCAGCACACTGGCGTGCTAACTCAACCATGTGTGCACGGTCGAGTGCCAGAGTGCCGCCTGTCAGCACACTTGTACCCAGTTTCACAACGACAGTTTGTGGTTGTGAAACAACTGCATTTTGTTGATTCGTTGTCATGATGTCTTCTGAAGTGAAAAACAAATAAAGAGAGGATGTTTTAACAATCAAATAGGGAATTAACAAGAGAAAAGGTGCGTTTTCGCACCTTTTTGTTTGGTATTAAATGAAAACAACCAAATTAAGCGAAATCGAAAGACTCCGTGTGATATTCGACTTCTAATTTGAAGTGTTCTTCTAAAGTATCAACCAGCTTTTGATGGAATGTGCTCTGCGTGAGATACACTTCCTCTACCACTTTTTTGGGAAGGGCTTCAGATACCCATTGCCCTTCTTTGTTGTACTTGCCAATATGATATTTAGCAGTAAAGCCTCCCTCGATGGATTCCAAATCCATCCACCAGCCCCAAAATTCACGCTTCTCAGGCGATTTTTTGTCGTCTACACATACAGATAAACAATCAAAATAATAGCGCCCTTCTTGCGATTGTGGTTCGCGCAGGTAAGGCCCTATCGCCTTCAACTTTGACATCAAGCGAAAGTGAGTCGGGCCCTGAGTCGTCTCTGACATATGAATCTCCGTTTTCATAGTTAAAAGTAAACACCCAAGAATGATTATTATTTTTAATTATCATGAGCTTATTTTTTGCTCAGATATATCACTCTTAACTAATTTAGGAGAATTGTCACCCTAATAATTCATCTTCTAGCCACTTTATGGCTAAATCGAGGGATTGCTCATATCCTTTTGTAATTGTTTTGGAACTGATTTTTTTTGCTCTACCATACTGGCTAAATAGAGCAACAAGTTGATTATCACTGTGTGGCGACACTGGATCGCCTTCAAGACTCAAAGCCAAAATAGGCACTTTGGTTTTTCGACTGCTCAGGAAGCCCTGAACCTTCAATGACCACGCCATCATCTGACCAGCCATGCTATTAATATCAACCGCATTTTTCCCCAAACGGGAAGCCAAAAGATCTAAATACATCTTCGGCATTTTTTGTAACTTCTGAGGGGAAGTAAAAATATCATGTACGGGTGCGCCTAGAGCGACACAAGCTTTGATCTTTTCCTGCTCGACAAAAGAGAGTCTGATCATGGCATTACCACCAAAACGAAACCCAACTAACCCCACTTTGTGATGATCAACCCAAGGTAGCGAGTAAAGCTCATTCAATACCGCTTGATGTAGGCAACTTGAATTCTCGGTCAAGGGCCAATGAGAGCTATGCCCTACTGAAGGCATGTCTACGGTTAACATCGCAATATCTCGCGGTGCAAGACGATTACGGAACAAACGCCACATGTCGGTTTGTAGAGTATCCAAACCAGCGCTCACCATGACCACAGGCAACTGTTTATCCGTTCTTGGTAAATGGAGGTTCGCGATGATTTTGCGATTTTGGTAAGGCACTTCAATTTGCTTGATGGTGTACTTAGTTTTTTCTGCGCCGTCAGAATACGCTTTGTTTGCCAGTACTTGAGCCTGCGATGCCAAGTTATCATTTTTTAAATGTGGGTAGCCTGCAATACTAAAACACAAAGAAGCAGTGAAGAGTTCATCCGCTGCCTCTTCTCCTTGCATTTCATTTGCTCGCTTCTGATGATCCATACCAAGCTTGATCCACTCAAATGTCCAGTTACCACTGTGATAACCCATTACAGTGTCTAACCAATCATCATTGGTTCGCGAGTGAGATGATGAAGCAATTTTGGACAGTACGCCTTCCATTTCGATCGGAGACAATCCTTGCCAAGCCCATTGCAAGCGACGCAAATGACGATACCAAGCACGATCACCCTGCGCTTCTCGTTCATCAAGTATTTTTTTACTGGTCGGCATGTACTGGGTAAGCGCGGAGGTTTCTTTTGCTTGCTTATGTTTCACGAACAAAGTTTCGGAAAGATTTTTACTGACGTCTTCAGACATAGGAAGAACCCTAGGCTATTAGCATGATTTAATATCATAATAAAAAAAATGCCCCTATAAAGGGGCATTTCTCAATATTCTTTAACCGCGCTTATTTTTGCTTGCGGTTTACTGGCTCAGCATACTGGATTGACATATCCCAAGGCTGCTCGATCCAAGTGTCTTGAGCAATATCTACAACGTAATCATCCAGCAGCTCTTTGCCTGATGGTTTCGCACACACAGCGATCATTTTCGCTTTTGGATACATCTCACGTAGTTTGCGCGCTGTATCACCACTGTCTACTAGGTCTTCAACGATTAGGTAACCTTCGCCATCACCTTCAGGTGCTTTTAGTACCGTCATATCGCGCTGATGATCATGGTCGTAGCTTGAAATACAGATTGTATCAACGTAACGAATACCCAGTTCACGAGCTAAAATAGCGCCAGGAACCAAACCGCCGCGGCTTACCGCCCAAATTCCTTTCCATTGCTCAGCTGGCATTTGTTTCTCAGCCAGTTCACGGCAGTAAGTCTGCATTGCATCCCAAGTGATAATGAATTTTTTACTCATTGTAATAACCTAATAATTTGAAAATATGCATCCTCAAAATCTAGCGAAGTCACTCAAAAGCGGAATGCTCACTAACTTCTCCAAAATGTTTGGAGACGAGGATTTCAAGCTGCGCAAACGATTATTCTACCGAAACACACCGCTAATACCAACGGTGATATCAAAATTCTCTGCCTATTCCGCAGAAAAACCGTCTTCTGTGAACAACGTAAAAAAGAAAAAGCCAGCGTGAATAAATCCACACTGGCTTTTTGCTCGAGAAATTAACCGACGAGGTATTTAACGATGAAGATGGCTGACATCACCCATACACTCATCGACACTTCACGGCCCTTACCGCTGAATAACTTGATCGCCGCGTATGCGATAAAGCCTAACGTGATACCTTCTGCAATCGAGAATGTTAGCGGCATAACTAAACAAGTCACAACAACTGGGGACGCTTCAGTTAGGTCACGCCAATCAATGCTTACTAGCCCAGACAGCATCAAGATCGCCACATAGAATAGCGCACCTGACGTTGCATAAGCAGGGATCATACCCGCAAGTGGTGAGAACAATAGAGCAAGTAGGAAGAGTACACCAACAACCACGGCTGTTAGACCAGTACGCCCACCCGCAGCTACACCAGAAACGCTTTCAATATAAGATGTCGTGTTGGAGGTACCAAGTAATGCACCTACTGACGTTGCTGTTGAGTCTGCAAGTAACGCTTTGTTTAAACGAGGGATGTTGCCATTCTCATCAGTTAGACCAGCTTTTTGAGAAACGCCAACGAGCGTACCTGCGGTGTCAAATAAATCGACAAATAGGAAAGCAAATACGACGGAAATCATGCCTACTTCAAACAAACCAGAGAAATCCAGTTGCATGAAAGTTGGCGCAATGCTTGGTGGCGTTGACATAATACCGCCCCACTGCACATCACCAAATAGAAGACCAAGCGCTGTAACGCCAAGAATGGCGATCATCACCGCACCTTTCACACCACGGTGAACCAGTGCAATCGTAAGAAAGAAGCCAATCGCGGCCAATACAGATGGCAATGATGTGATCTCTCCCATAGAAACTAATGTCGCTGGGTTATCAACGACGATACCTGCATTTTTTAATGCGATAAACGCTAAGAAAAGACCAATACCAGCTGAAATACCTGTTCGTAGAGAATGCGGGATCGAGTTAATAATCCACTCACGGATCTTAAATACGCTTAAAAGAATGAACAGAAGGCCAGAAACAAATACAGCCGCCAACGCAACTTGCCACGTATAACCCATTCCCAATACAACAGAGTAAGTAAAAAATGCGTTCAGGCCCATTCCTGGTGCCTGTGCGATTGGGTAATTGGCAACAAATCCCATGATAAAACAGCCGATTGCGGCAGCAAGACAAGTCGCGACAAAAATGGCGCCACGGTCCATACCGGTATCCGACAGGATCGCTGGGTTTACAAAAATAATGTAAGCCATAGTTAGGAAGGTCGTAACACCTGCAATGATCTCAGTGCGCACATTTGTGCCATTTTCACTGAGTTTAAAAAGCCTCTCGAGCATGATCGAATCCTGTAAAGGTAAAAAGTAAACGGTTGCGTAATCGATTGGCGGGAATTATAAAGTTATCAAATAGCAAATTCTAGATAGAATCTTCACTCTAATGCGTTTTTTTTCTTTGGATATGAAACACATTCTCTAATCTATCATAGCAAGCAAAGAAATATATTCTTATAAAACAATAGGTAACCCAGATAACACAGTTCTCTAAAAGAGAATAAAAACTGAGCAATGTACTAAACTTTCAGATGAAAAAGGCCCATTTTAAACATGGTATCTAACAGATTTGATGGAAAAGTCGATAAAACCGAAGAATGGGGAATAGAAGAAGGCTTTGATGGCAATAAGTGAGTCAGGAAGAGAAAATAGAGATAAAAAAACGCCACCCAATTTGGGTGGCGGTGAATCATGTCAGCACTATCACTGAAAAAAAATTCCAATTTATAGGGGTGAACAAACTGTTCGAGTCACATGCGTTGACTTCACTTAGTAGCCAAAGCTTGTTGGGTATACAAAGTTACCGGTGTAAACAGACTTGCTATTCCAGAACATTGTACTTGGTAAACCTTTCATAACTATCACCTTTTAAATCAATTAAACATTCGTTGATTTCTCGGTTCCTTGGAGGCGATAAAACGGACTCATCCTTTGAGCATTTCATTCTTCTCTCAGAAGCTGGTTACAAATATACCACCAAGAAATTTAATTACAAGCATTTTAGTGATTGGAATCACAAAAAATGCACAAATTGACCTTTATCAAAGTTTACGTGTAATTAAATTACAATTTTATGAATTAAAAAATAAAGCCACTTTCAGAATATATGATAGAGAACACATAGTGCTTGTTATTGTATTCACAAACTGTGACAGTTCTGAGAGAAATCCTTGTGATCGCGACTACTCGTACTCTTTATCTGGTGGTATGCTAACGGCAATTTGAAGGCCAAGTCGTATAGCATTTAATGCTACCTTGATAATATTTTTACGGTATATATTTGGCAAAGCACATCAAAAGGAGTCATCCGTGTCTGAGTTCCATTCTGAGATCAGTACCTTATCACCTGCTCCACTTTGGCAGTTTTTCGATAAGATTTGTTCTATCCCTCATCCATCGAAACATGAAGAAGCATTAGCACAGTACATTATCAACTGGGCAACAGAGCAAGGCTTTGACGTTCGCCGTGATCCAACCGGTAACGTGTTCATCAAAAAGCCCGCGACACCAGGAATGGAAAATAAGAAGGCTGTTGTACTTCAAGCACACATCGACATGGTGCCGCAGAAAAACGAAGACACTGAACACGACTTCACCAAAGATCCAATCCAACCTTACATCAATGGCGAATGGGTAACTGCGAAAGGCACGACGCTTGGTGCAGATAACGGTATTGGTATGGCTTCTTGCCTTGCTGTATTGGCATCTAAAGATATTAAGCACGGTCCACTCGAAGTTCTGCTGACGATTGATGAAGAAGCAGGCATGACTGGCGCATTTGGCCTTGAAGCTGGTTGGTTAGAGGGTGAGATTCTTCTAAATACAGACTCTGAGCAAGAAGGCGAAGTCTACATGGGTTGTGCAGGTGGCGTTGATGGCACCATGACTTTCGATATTTCTCGAGAATCAACGCCTGCAGGTTTTGTAACACGCCAACTGACGCTGAAAGGCCTAAAAGGCGGTCACTCAGGTTGTGACATTCACACAGGTCGCGGTAATGCCAACAAATTACTTGGTCGTTTCCTTGCCGGTCATGCTCAAGAGCTTGATTTACGTTTAGTCGAATTCCGTGGTGGTAGCTTACGTAATGCAATCCCACGCGAAGCGTTTGTTACTGTCGCGCTTCCTGTCGAAAACCAAGACAAACTTGCTGAGCTGTTCAACCACTACACTGAGCTGCTTAAAACTGAATTGGGTAAAATCGAAACAGGTATCGTAACCTTTAATGAAGCGATCACGACTGTCGCGCAAGTATTTTCAATCGCCGATCAGCAACGATTCATTGCGGCACTTAACGCTTGTCCAAACGGCGTAATCCGTATGAGTGATGAGGTGGAAGGCGTTGTTGAAACTTCTCTAAACGTTGGTGTGATCAGCACAGAAGAAAATAAAGTCACCGTGCTTTGCTTGATTCGTTCTCTCATTGACTCTGGCCGTAGCCAAGTGGAAAGCATGCTGCGCTCGATTACTGAGCTAGCAGGCGCACAAATTCAGTTCTCAGGCGCTTACCCTGGCTGGAAGCCAGATGCAGATTCCGAGATCATGGCAATTTTCCGTGATATGTATGAAGGCATTTACGGTCATAAGCCGAACATCATGGTCATCCATGCTGGTCTTGAGTGTGGCCTATTTAAAGAACCATACCCACACATGGATATGGTTTCTTTCGGTCCAACAATAAAATTCCCTCACTCTCCAGATGAGAAAGTGAAGATTGATACTGTTCAGTTGTACTGGGATCAGATGGTCGCGCTTTTAGAAGCGATTCCAGAGAAAGCATAATTCAATCACGAAAAATGACAAAGGGTGCCATACGGCACCCTTTTTTTGGTTTAGTTGAACCCAACTACACACGGTCTTGCGCGTAAGCGGCTAATTCATCCATTGAGGTTTGTGCAGCAACTTCACCATCAATGTAGTAAGTAACAAACTCACCATCGCGTACACCCATGAGTGTCGCCTTTTCACCGTTACTGTAAGTAATATCCATTTGAACAGTGTTCTCATCGATTTGCTGCATTCGCCCCTGCTCAATGACACGGTTATCCGCTAATGGTGCGATTGGTGCCGTCGTTAACGACTTATCTAACTGGTGATTGACATCAATGTAAGTATCTACCTTTGTATCGAAGATATGTGGCTTACCATTTAACGGGTTCTTACCCGTCCAAAATTCTAGAGAGTTAAACACGATATAATCCGCTGCGATCGCGACACCATAAACAGGCGCTAAAAGCATATTTAGGCCACCTCGAGCGTAACGGTTGTCAACAGCTTTCAAGTTAAACCCCATGACATAACCTGTCACGGCATTACTACCTACGCAACCTGAAAGTGAAACAGCTACCGCAGTCAATGCACCAATTTTAGCAATTGCCTTTTTCATCAAAACCTCTAGTTAGAAAGTGTGAAACCTCAAATTCGGCGCGGATATTATCGGATAAAAAGTAGGGTTAAAAGTCCGTTTTTTTGTCCTCCATGAACAGTATTATTTTTAATACAGTCACATTTTTTAAGGCTATTATTGCGCTCTCTTCTCTATGGCTTGTTATGTATTAAACTGATAGAAAAGATCATATTGAAAACAAAAACTTCACACATACCAAAATTTCACGCATGACGATTAAAGTAATTTGTCGTGTCCTTAATGAGAATGATTAGTGCGATTTTGCAGCAATTGTTACATTGCTGATGACGCATTTGACAGAGATGGTTTATGGCCAGAAGTAAAAAAAGCAAAGTGTTTGAGCTCTTAGGACATCAAATACAACCAGGGCAACGATTAGAGATCGAATTTGAAGCAGCGAAGCTATATACACATTCGCCTTTATCTATTCCTGTGGAAATAATCCATGGGAAACAAGAAGGACCAGTTTTAATGGTGAATGCTGCTATCCATGGTGATGAGCTTAATGGCGTAGAAATCGTTCGTCAGATCATTAACCAACTGGATCCACAAAAACTGAAAGGCACTGTCATTGCAGTACCTATCGTTAACGTTTTTGGTTTCATCCATAAATCTCGTTACTTGCCCGACCGACGAGATCTCAACCGTTGCTTTCCTGGCAGTGAAAAAGGCGCACTTGCATCTCGTATGGCACACGGGTTCTTTAACAACATTGCCAAGCGTTGTGACTACATTTTGGATCTACACACAGGGGCCATTCATCGCACGAACTTGCCACAGATCCGCGCAAACTTAAGCAACCCAGAAACTCTGCGTATTGCTCAAGCATTTGCAACGCCAGTGATTGTTGATTCAGCATTGCGTGATGGCTCTTTACGCAGTGAAGCAGAAAAATGTGATATTCCAGTGCTCACCTACGAGGCTGGCGAAGCATTGCGCTTTGATCCACTTTCGATCAGCGCTGGTGTGTTCGGGGTTCGGCGCGTAATGCAAGCCATTGGTATGTTGCGAGCGAGCAGGAAAAAGCTGCCTGAGCCTATCATAGCGAAGTCCACCAGCTGGGTTCGCGCGTCAGGTAACGGCATTTTGCGTACTGTCGTTAATCTGGGAGACAAAGTAGAACAGGGTGAAACGCTCGCTTATATTAGCTCTCCTCTTGGTCATGATGAGATAGAACTAAAAGCCCCGAAGCGTGGTTTAGTTATCGGTCAACAAACATTACCATTGGTGAACGAAGGCGATGCAATTTTCCACCTTGCCTATTTTAACCAAGGTGATAATGCTTTAGAGCAAGCAGTCGAAAGCTATATTGAAGGCCTCACTGAATTCGATGCCGAGCCGCTGACCACCGGACAGATACCGTTAGAAACTCAGTAATTCCTACCAAGTAGGCGCCTGATTAGCTCAAAAGGAGCAACAGTGCTCGCACTATCTTGTTTAAAGCCAATAAGCTCAGCGTCCATGATGCTGGGCTTTTTGTTTTATGTACGCTAACGATACTTATCGTAGTTTCCACGAATGGATAAAAAACTTTACAATCCGTCGCAAAAACACATTTGATAATTAATCTCATTATCATTTATTAATCGTAATAATGTTCTTATAATCCGAGCTTCATAAAAACACTATAAATCATCAATATGAAACGATTAATAAGTCATCCATTCAAAGTAAATCTCATTTCACTAGCTTTGCTCTTCCCTCTTTATTCATATGCTGAGACAACGCCAAATGAAGAGCTTGAAGTCATAGGCGTTCGTTATGCCAAACCTATTACCATTGCTGAGCCTGCGCAAACCACCATTAATTGGTCAGAGATTGAAGAGCAACAGTACTCTAATTTTGCCTCAATGATCGATGCCGTTCCCGGTGCATCATTAGATGGTGGCGGTCGTTCTGGTGGCGAACGTATTAACATTCGTGGTTTTGATGATCCAAGCGATATCGCCGTGTTTGTCGATGGCGCTCCAATTGGCTTTCAACAATACCGCTACGGTACCTTCTTTTTTGATCCGTTCTTAATTGGCGAAGCAGAAATTATCAAGGGCGCGCACGACTATCGAGCACTCAACGGGAAGTTTGGTGGCTCCATTCGCATTAAAACCAAAAGTGTCGATGATCTCCTGTACGGCGAAAGAAACTTTGGTGCTCGCATCTCAAGTGCATACAACACCAACGGCGATGAGAACGCCTACACGCTAACACTCTATGGTAAAAACGATACTGGTTTTTATTTTCTAGCGAATGGCTCGGTAAAAGATTCTGATGACATTAAAGTCGGAGGTGGTGAAACGCTAGATTACTCAGGTTATGAGCAAGAAAACATGCTCGTAAAGGTCGGTTATGAAAATAACGATCACGAGTTTGAAATTAGCCATACTCGCTACAAAGATGAAGGTCGTAAACCTTGGGCTAACCGCCGCGGAAAAATGCCTAACATCACCGAATACAATATCAAGAAATACGGCTCATTAGAAAAAGCCCAATACGCTTACACCGTCGATAACAAATACACGGACAACACCACGACCATCTCTTACCACTACATGCCGACTAACCCGTATATTGATTTCAATATCAAAATGGCACGTTCCGAAAACGATCGTCATTGGGTTCGCCCTGACGTAGCATTCGAGAAAATGTTCGTTTCTGTTGGCAGTTACGGTCATGAGTCATGGCTGAGTTACGAGCGTGACTACGTTGATGTGTTTAACCAAGCACAATTCGGAGACCACACTCTAATCACTGGGCTTCAATATCAAAAAACCGATAGAGACTCGTTAGTATTCAACGCATCATACGACAGTAATGAAGCGAAAAACTACGGTTGGTACACCCCTTACTACGAACCATCTGGCACGCAGTCAATTTATGCCGCTTACATTGCTGATCACTATCAAGCAACAGAGCGCCTAACAATCACACCTTCTCTGCGTTACGAATACATCAAGAGTGAAGGAAAAGGGAACGCAGCGCCGGATTATAATGATCCAGCTGCCGGACATAACTACACTGAAACGACGCATAAAGGCTTTAGCCCACGTTTGGATATCGACTTTGATGCGAGCAATAATACGCGTTTAAACGCCTCCTACGCCTACGCTTTAAAAGCACCAACCGTTGATAACATCTACTCAGTGCAATATGCGCGAGCTACCGCTACGGCTACTGCTTTGAATCTGGACGTGTCTCGTATCCATGCTTATCAAGCAAGCGTTATCAACTTAACGGAAGGGCTGGTGAACTCTCGCGATAACCTCGCAACAGAGTTAACTATGTTCTATAACGATGTTAGCGACACAGTTGATATACGAACGGGCGAAAACCTCGACAAAAATACTACTGAGTTACAAAGCTGGAATACAAACCTAGATGGCTTTAAAAACTATGGCTTTGAGCTAATTTCACAATACCGGATTGAAGATTTCTACAGTAATTTCTCAGCAAGTTACATTCGCGGCAAAAACAAAGGCAGCCTATCTGACTCTACAGGTTCAGATGATGATCATCCTGATGTACCGCCATTAAACATTAATCTGGGTTTAGGTTACGAATGGATTCCTGGTTTACGTACTGGCTGGGAAGTCCGTTGGTATGATGCGCAAACCAAAACCAAGGCAAGCGGTAACAATTTAAAAGTGAAATCGCCAAGTGAGCAATACACGCTACAAAACGCTTACGTGGTTTGGGAAATACAACAAGTCGAAGGCTTGAGCGTTGGCGCGGTTGTGAAAAACTTAACCGATCGTTACTACGAAGCATACCTATCTAATGGCGTGCCTTCGCCTGGTCGCGAAGTCAAACTGCACCTCACTTATCAATACTAACCATACCTAAAAGATGCAGGGCAGACATTAACTGCCCTGTTATATCGTATCCAATGGCCATAATTGCACGCCGTTTTATTTATCAGTATTATCATTTCCTTTTGCTTGCATACACATTATGAACAATCTAAAAACACGGCTTCTTCTGATTTGCTTCTTCCCTGTAGGTAGCCTAGCGCAAGCTTCTGAGAACATTGCAGACTACTTACAAGAGCAAAGCAAGCACCAAGTTTCAGAAGATTTTTACGCACAGCCAACAGCAAATAACCTGAATCTAGATGCAAAAACTAACTCTTTAACTTGGCACGAAGATGGTAAGCCGGATCACTGTCGTTACGCCAAGCAGCCCAAAGACGTCGCAACACATTTCGACTACGGTGAAGCAAACGATCTATCTGACGGCTTACAACACTTTGATTTACCGGAAAGACATTCTGCAAAGGTCAAATCGACACATCGCACTTATGCTAATAACCCTCACCTTCTTCCTGGCAATAAACAATTTGCAGCCCCTGAAGACGGCACGTTTAGCTTGTCCGTATCGTCGGATTGTTTTTAGCCGATATAAATAAAAAATGCCCTGAGACAAAACTCAGGGCATTTTCACTATTTGTTTGATGGGTAACGTCACCATCTCACCGATTTAAACTTATTCTTCGTCAGTGTCTACTTCGGTTTCACGTGCTTTGCGGGCTTCTTCTTTACGAACTTTTGCCGCTAGTTGTTCTGCTTCACGCTCTTGACGTTGCGCTGCTTTACGCTCGTTACGAACCACTTGGTTTTGGATAAATCCAGCCAGTTCTTGTTCAGCCCAAGCTTGTGCTTTCTCTTCGCTGTCAAAGCCTGTTTCACGCTTTGATACTACAGTCTTACGAGATGTCACTTGGCGAGTGATTTCTGCGCTCCAGCCGTTACGTTTTTCAGTGACGCGGATAGCAAATTTTGGATTCTTAGACATTTCTTTCATTTCCTAAGGGATTTAGGGATCAATCAGGGATTCGGTCAACTTGATAACTCCATCTAAGCTGAGCTGTTTAACACCATCCCTTGGTAAGCGCGGTATTAGAGCATAAAAGTAATCTAAACGCTGCAAGTTTTTTACGCTAGATAATAGATGACAAAGAAGAGGCAGAACAAAGCAACGTTTCGCCAAGTCACTAGAAAGAGCGACGAAGAAAAAAGAGTGATAAGAAAAAAGAAAGCGCTGGTCTCTCAACCAACGCTTTACTTAAGCTAGATTAACCTTTGGTTAATTAACCGATATTCTTACGGGCATTTTGGAACATACGCATCCAAGCGCCATTTTCACCCCAACCTTCCGGAGCCCAAGAATTTGCAACTGTGCGGAATACGCGCTCTGGGTGAGGCATCATGATAGTTACGCGACCGTCTGCTGTTGTTAAACCGGTAATCGCGTTTGGCGAACCATTCGGGTTGTTCGGGTATTGTTGTGTTGGGTTACCGAGGTTATCCACGTAACGAACCGCAACCGTACCTGATGCTTCAATCGCTGCTAGGTGCTCTGCATCACGTACTTCTACACGCCCTTCTCCGTGGGAAACCGCGATTGGCATACGCGAACCAGCCATACCGTCGAAGAATACAGAATCAGATTTCTGAACTTCAACTAGACTAAAGCGCGCTTCAAAACGCTCAGATTCGTTGCGCACAAAACGTGGCCACAAGTCTGCACCTGGGATCAGCTCTTTCAGGTTTGATAGCATCTGGCAACCGTTACATACACCTAAAGAGAACGTCTCTTCACGGTTGAAGAAGGCTTGGAATTGTTCACGAGCTTGTGCGTTAAACAGGATAGACTTAGCCCAACCTTCACCCGCACCTAATACGTCGCCGTAAGAGAAGCCACCACAAGCTACTAGGCCATGGTATTCATCCAGTACCGCTTGGCCCGTTAGGATATCGCTCATATGGATGTCGGTTGCTTCAAAACCAGCTCGGTCAAACGCTGCTGCCATTTCGACGTGGGAGTTAACGCCCTGCTCACGTAGAATTGCCATCTTAGGTTTAGCACCTTTCGCAATGTACGGTGCTGCAACGTCTTCATTTACGTCGAAGCTGAGCTTAACGTTTAGACCCGGGTCAGAGTTGTCTTTCTTAGCTTCGTGCTCTTGGTCTGCACACGCTGGGTTATCACGTAGGCTTTGCATCTTATGCGTTGTTTCAGCCCAGATAACGCGTAGTTCGGTACGTGAACGTTCAAGCACAACTGCATCACCAGAAGTGATAACAAAGTCGTCTGAAGCTTCAACAGAACCAATCACATGTGAGCATGCCTCTAAGCCGTTTGCCGCCAGAGTAGATAGAACTGAATCTAGATCATCATTCTTAACTTGAACAACCGCACCTAGCTCTTCGTTAAATAGAACGGCCAGCGCATCGTCACCCAGCTCTGCGATGTTCGCTTTTACGCCACAGTGACCCGCGAATGCCATCTCAGCCAGTGTAACAAACAGACCGCCGTCGCCTTTATCGTGGTAAGCCACTAGCTTGTCATCACGTACTAACGCTTGCATTGCATCAAAGAAGCCTTTTAGCTGCTCTGCATTATCTACGTCAGCAGGTTTGTCACCCAGCTGTTTGTATACTTGTGCCAATGCTGTCGCACCTAAGCGGTTTTTGCCGTTACCCAAGTCAACAAGAACTAGAGAAGTCTTTCCTTTGTCAGTGCGTAGTTGTGGAGTCACGGTCTTACGTACGTCTTCCACACGACCAAATGCCGTGATAACTAACGACAGTGGAGAAGTGACTTCTTTGCTCTCGCCGTTTTCTTCCCACTTGGTTTTCATCGACATGGAGTCTTTACCAACTGGGATAGTCAAACCTAACGCAGGACACAATTCTTCACCAACCGCTTTCACTGCTTCGTAAAGACCCGCATCTTCACCTGGGTGACCCGCTGGAGACATCCAGTTCGCAGACAGTTTAATGTGTTTAATATCACCGATGTCTGTTGCCGCAATGTTCGTTAGTGACTCACCAACGGCTAGGCGAGCCGATGCTCCAAAGTCTAGTAATGCCACTGGCGTGCGCTCACCCATCGACATTGCTTCGCCATGGTAAGTGTCGTAGCTTGCCGCTGTTACTGCGCAGTTTGCTACTGGTACCTGCCAAGGACCAACCATTTGATCACGAGCAACCAGACCCGTTACTGTTCGGTCACCGATAGTAATTAGGAATGTTTTTTCTGCAACAGCAGGAAGACGAAGTACGCGATCCACCGCTTCATTAAGCTCAATACCATCACGAACAATGGCAGGGCTTTCCACTTTTAGTGTGGTTGCGTCACGGTGCATCTTCGGTGGCTTACCAAGCAGGATATCCATTGGCATATCGATTGGCGTATTGTCGAAGTGAGAATCTTCTAGCGTTAGATGACGCTCTTCTGTCGCCACACCCACCACTGCATACGGTGCGCGTTCACGCTTACAGATGGCGTCGAATGCTTCCATGTTTTCTGGCGCTACCGCTAGAACGTAACGTTCCTGTGATTCGTTACACCAGATTTCCAGTGGGCTCATGCCCGGCTCATCGTTTGGTACATCGCGTAATTGGAACTTACCGCCACGCTCACCGTCGTCGACAAGTTCAGGCAATGCGTTAGAGATACCGCCTGCACCCACATCGTGGATAAATGCGATTGGGTTGTCGTCGCCTAACTGCCAACAACGGTCGATCACTTCCTGACAGCGACGTTCCATCTCTGGGTTTTCACGCTGTACTGAAGCAAAGTCCAGATCTTCTGCTGACTGACCAGATGCCATGGAAGATGCCGCGCCACCACCAAGACCGATGTTCATTGCCGGACCACCAAGTACGATGAGGCTCGCACCCACTGGAATCTCTTTCTTCTGTACGTGTTCATCGCGGATGTTACCCATACCACCAGCAATCATGATTGGTTTGTGGTAACCACGAATTTCTTCACCCGCATGAGAAGTGACTTTTTCTTCGTAAGTACGGAAGTAACCCAATAGATTTGGACGACCAAATTCGTTGTTGAATGCCGCGCCTCCTAGAGGACCTTCAAGCATGATGTCTAACGCATTTACAATACGACCCGGCTTGCCGAAGTCGGTTTCCCATGGCTGTTCAAAACCAGGAATACGTAAGTTAGAGGTTGTAAAACCAACCAGACCCGCTTTTGGCTTACCGCCGATACCCGTCGCGCCTTCGTCACGGATTTCACCGCCTGAGCCAGTCGATGCGCCCGGCCATGGAGAGATTGCCGTTGGGTGGTTGTGCGTTTCTACCTTCATCAAGATGTGCGTATCTTCATGGTGGTACGTGTATTGACGAGATTTAGGGTCAGGGAAAAAACGCCCCGCTTTAGAACCTGTCATAACGGCTGCGTTGTCTTTGTATGCAGACAGCACATAGTCAGGTGTCGTTTCAAAAGTGTTTTTGATCATTTTGAACAAAGACTTAGGTTGATCTACCCCGTCGATAGTCCAATCTGCGTTAAAAATTTTGTGGCGACAATGCTCTGAGTTCGCCTGAGCAAACATCATCAATTCAATGTCGTTTGGGTTACGCCCAAGCTTAGTAAAGTTCTCTACCAAGTAATCAATTTCATCTTCTGCGAGTGCCAAGCCAAGGGAAACGTTTGCCTCTTCAAGCGCAAGACGACCGCCAGCTAAGATATCAACATGTGCGACAGGCTTAGGCTCTGCAACAGTAAATAATGCTGATGCGGCTTCAAATTCTGTGAATACTGTTTCCATCATGCGGTCGTGAATTAACGCTTTAACAGCGTCAGCTTGAGCTTCTGATAGAACAACTGAAGACTCGACATAATAAGCCGTACCACGCTCTAGACGTTTCACTTTATCCAGACCACAGTTAACAGCGATATCGGTAGATTTAGAAGACCAAGGCGAGATAGTGCCAGGACGAGGCGTGACAAGAAGTAGAAGACCTTCAGGCTCATGCTCTTCGATGGTTGGGCCGTAAGTTAGTAACTTTTCAAGTTTTTCTAACTCTTGGTCATCAAGGTCTGACTTTAGATCGGCAAAGTGCATAAACTCGGCATAAATGCCAGTTACAGGCAGATCTTGTTCACGACAAAGTTCCAGTAGTTTATTAACACGAAACTCAGAAAGAGCTGGGGAGCCACGCAAAATTCTCATGTGCTTAGGTCTCTTATGCAATTGATTAAGGTGATATTGGAATAAATTCAGACACTTAAAATAAGCCCTATCGAACCTATGCCGATTCCACCTCGTCATTGCGAGCGCATTATATAGTAATTGTTTTTGTGATGTAACACCAAAAGCAACCGTTTGCGTCATTTTTTTTGTCAAATTTGAATTACAACTAAAATGTCGATAAAACACACAATGTCACGTTATAAGTGTGTGATTCACTTTGCCCCATGAGCTCGCTTTGATATAAAGGCAAATAGAAATTTTCCAAGATGTACCTATTAATGCAAATAAGTCACTTCAACCGGCTCAAGCGCAGTGCTCTAATTTTAGTTTCTGTTCTTTTACTCTCTGCTTGCCAGATTGAGTCGGAGCCCAAAAGTGAATTTGAAAAAATTCAAGAACGTGGTGTGCTTCGTGTTGGCACGCTAAACAATCAGCTTTCCTACTACATAGGTCCCGATGGTCCCGCAGGGTTGGATTACGAATTGGCGCGTCAGTTTGCGGAGCAGCTCGGCGTCAAACTCGAGATTAAACCAGCCTTTCGCCAGGCTGAGCTTTTTCCTGCTCTTAAGAAAGGAGATATCGATATCATCGCTACGGGTTTAAATCAAACGTCACAAGCAGTCAAACGATTTAGACCAGGCCCTGCCTATTATTATGTAAGCCAACAAGTGGTATATAAAAAAGGGCAACTTCGACCACGTGATATCGAACAACTCATTGAATACCAAGCCTCGAAAGACGACGAGTCCGACGAAGATACAAATGCAGGCGCTCAAACATTAAAGATCGTTGAACAATCGCAATATGTTCCGACCCTAACAGCGTTAAAGAAGCAGTATCCAGAACTTCAGTTTGAAATTGTTGGTGATGCTGACACGAGAGACTTACTCAAATACGTATCGACGGGTGAGTTACGTTTTACTGTGACTGATTCGGTGGAACTTTCCTTAGCTCAACGCCTTTACCCCGATCTTGCGCTCGCGTTTGAACTTACAGAAGATCAACCAGTATCTTGGTTTACTCGACGTTCTGAAGACGAAAGTTTGTATGCGATGCTGATAGAGTTTTTCGGTAACATCAAACAATCAGGAGAACTGTCCACCCTCGAAGAAAAGTACATTGGTCATATTGAAGCATTTGATTACGTTGATACTCGCGCATTCATTCGAGCTCTGGATGACAAATTGCCTAAATGGGCACCTTTATTCCAAAAATACAGCGAAGAGTTCGACTGGCGCTTAATTGCAGCATTGGCTTATCAAGAGTCACACTGGAAACCAACAGCAAAATCGCCAACGGGTGTTAGGGGGATGATGATGCTGACTCTGCCAACGGCGAAAAGCGTCGGGGTGACTAACCGTTTGGACCCTGAGCAATCTGTTCGTGGTGGTGTCGAGTACTTACGCCGTATTGTAAGTCGCGTGCCTGATAGCATTAACGAGCATGAAAAAATATGGTTTGCGTTAGCTTCATACAATATTGGTTACGGCCACATGATGGACGCACGACGACTCACCAAAGCACAAGGTGGCGATCCGAACGCTTGGGCGGATGTAAAAGACAGGCTGCCTTTACTACGTCAGAAGCGCTATTACAGCCAAACTCGCTATGGGTACGCCAGAGGCGATGAAGCGCGTAATTACGTAGAAAATATTCGACGTTACTACCAATCCATCATTGGTCATGTCAGCCAACAGCCAGCGATTGATGAGAATAGCGATGACTTGCAAGTGATTCCGCCGCTCAACCCCGACATTTTGATATCGGGCGCAGTAGAGACCGTCGTAGAACAAGTCTCTGGCGCTTCTGACGTCACGGTTGAAGAAGACACCGAACAAGAAAGCATTGAAGAATAAACCCGCGGTAAACTAAAAAATGACGAGCCTATGAAGCTCGTCATTTTTGTTGAGTCCTAACGAAAACTTATCTAGACTCCAATATTCTGAGTGACACCAACCACACTCAACCATTCCTTTGGTTGGTCGCCTTTTCTTCATCGTTAGTAAAACTGATTGCTTTGTAACAGATTACTTTACAACCACATGGTTTAGCTCACTTGATGAAGCGGCGCTTTCGGCTACACTCTGCCGAAATAACGTCACTCCTATTATTAAGCATCGTATTGAAATTGTTTGCTGGCTCTGTGCAATGCAGAAGTCAAATGAAGAACGTTTAAACCATACAATGTTTAGTGCGATTATCGAGCCTATTGCCAAGCATCGATGAGCCGCGCTTTACTGGTATAAGTCTTGTCTGCAGGAGGTTTTGAATATGAGAAGACGTAGAGTGCAGTCAAAGCGTTTAAATAACACAGTAGCTGCTATCCGACGTAAACGTAAACTGACATGTATGAAAAAGAAAGTAAGTTCACGTAATCGTGTTTTTGTACATTTAGTCAATCACTAGTGCGTCCAAGCAAACATCTACCACGTTGTAGGTGTTTGCTAGCCCTCACTACTCCTACTACCTTGTTCGCTCTCTCCATTTTCTAATGCTTTTTGTGCTTGCTTCTTCGCTTTAATTTCCTTTCGGCGGCGCTTAAAAAACGCTTGTAGCTGAGTACGGCACTCATCTTCTAGCAGCCCCTTTTCAATTAAGGCGTAATGGTAAGCGGCTTGACTTTCAAACAAATTAAGCACTGTTCCTGCTGCTCCAGCTTTTAAATCTGGCGCTCCAAAAACAACCCGCTTAACGCGGCTATGCAATAAGGCTCCGGCACACATTGGGCATGGCTCAAGTGTTACATATAACGTCGTATCCAGAAGGCGGTAATTTTCTAGCTTTTGGCCTGCTTTACGCAGCGTTTGGATCTCAGCATGTGCGGTAGCGTCATTAGTACCAATAGAGCGATTCCACCCCTCAGCGATAATTTCACCATCTTTGACAAGCACTGCGCCAACAGGTACTTCCCCCTCAGCTTCTGCTTGCTCAGCAAGCTCCATCGCTCTGCGCATAAACAATTCATCTTGAGGGGAAAACGGATGGTTAGACAAAGGAGGCTCCAAAGAAACAAAAAACGATTGAAGTCAGGAATTTTATCACCAACTTCGGTTTCACTACAGCAACACATCACGGGACAAAGTCTGCAACTCCAAAAAACTAGTTACAAGACCTATCGATGTTCGTTTTACGAGAACAAAAAAACGCAGATCGAAGACCTGCGCTTTTTGGCTGCCAATTAGCGGCTTTCACACCCTACACGTTTTTACATTGTGTAAGTGTAAGGAGCTTGAATGCCTAGCGGGATACCTACCATCCAATAAGCAACTAGGAAGATAGACCAACCGATCAGCATTGCGATCGAGAATGGCATCATTAGTGACGCAAGCGTACCGATACCAGCCGACTTCACATAACGCTGACAGTAAACCACAACAAGAGGGAAAAATACCATTAGAGGCGAAATGATGTTCGATACAGAGTCACCCACACGGTAAGCCGCCTGAGACAGCTCAGGCGAGATACCAACCGCCATTAGCATTGGCACTAGGATTGGACCAATTAAAGCCCATTTTGCCGATGCCGAACCAATAAGTAGGTTTACAGACGCGGTTAGAAGGATCATACCGATGATGGTCACTTCACCTGGTAGGTTCATCGCTTTTAAGCCTTCTGCGCCATACAACGCTAGCATCGTACCGATGTTTGACTGAGCAAATGCAGATAGGAACTGAGCACAGAAGAACGACATAACAATGTATGCGCCCATGGTTGACATAGTATCAGCCATCGCTTTGATAATGTCGTTGCTGGTCTTGAACGTTCCAGACACTTTACCGTAAACGTAACCAGGAATGATAAACAGAATAAAGATCAACGGCACGATAGACTTCATTATCGGTGCTGAGAAGGCTGTAATTTCACCTTCAGGCGAGCGAAGTGCTGATGTTTCTGGAATTAACGCTGCAACAAGTAAAGCAATACCCGCCATCATTGCCCAACCTGCATAACGGAAAGCTTTTGATTCCAGTTCAGTAAATGAACCTAGGTTTGGCGCGGTTTCCGCATCATCATCAATTGGCATTTTTGATAAACGAGGCTCGATGATTTTCTCTGTCACGTACCAACCAATCCCCACAATAATGATAGAGGATAGGCCAGTGAAGAAGATGTTCGCTAATGGGTTAACCACATATTCAGGATCAAGAACCTGCGCCGCAGTTTGCGTAAAGCCAGCCAATAGCGGATCGATACCTGAAGGGATAAAGTTTGCAGAGAAGCCGCCAGATACACCTGCAAATGCTGCCGCAATACCTGCTAAAGGGTGACGACCTGCCGCATGGAAGATAATACCGCCAAGAGGAATAACCAGAACATAGCCTGCATCTGCCGCAGTATGCGATACAATGGCAACCAAAATAAGCATTGGAGTAAGAAGCTTAGCTGGCGTGAAGTTCAGCATCTTCTTAAGACCCGTCGTAATAAAGCCCGAAGAATCTGCAACACCCACACCTAGCATTGCGACAAGTACGATACCCAGTGGCGCAAAGCCAGTAAACGTCGTCACCATGTTAGCAAGGAAACTTGCTAGCGCTTCGCCCGTAAGTAAGTTGGTGATAGTAAGAGCTTCGCCCGTTCGAGGGTTTGGAAGATCGAATGATACATTCGACAAAAGTGCTGACGCCGCCCAAGTAATGATCAATGCCCAGAAGAACAAAATCGCAGGATCAGGAATTTTGTTACCTGTCCTCTCGATAAAGTTTAAAAAGCGCTCCATCCCGCTCGGCTTCGATGATGGTGCTTTATTTACAGCTTGGTTACTCATGGTAACTCCATAGTGAATGATGTTGGTGCCAAGGCCTATTTGAATAATTATAACGGCCTACTATCCAACGAGTATTCTAGTAAACACTAATGGAGAAAGCACAAGGTTCTAGATTTTTTTTCATAATTGGAGACATATTTTGCAAAAAAACAAAACCAAAGATACAAGCCTGAAACATTATGGAAAAATCAACATATACATTTAGTAAACGAGCTGGCAAAAACAGAGGTTGCATAGAGCGATGAATAGATAGTTTTAAGAAAAGAAACTATACGTGATGAGAAGCAAGAAATAATTCTCTTCAATATAAAAAGGGCAACGCGGACAGTGAACACCTTATCCAGAACTCCAATCGGTTTTGATTGAATCGGCGTAAAACAGGAACCTAGACTATTTAATCAAATTCGCTATGTTTAGAGATCATGGTTTTCAGCTCTACCGATTGTATTTTACCGTGGCGATCTTGCCATAGAGCTTCCATATGTATCGTTTTAAGTGCGCCCGACAGAGTTGCCGTTGGCACAGACCAAGATAAAGTATACAAGGGGTGCGTAGTATCTTCCCCAGAGACAATATTTGTATCAAAATTAGCGGCGGGCATCGAGGGGACTGCAGAAATAGCCCCACGCGTACGAAACCACTCTAATTTCTGCTCAGCAAGATTTAGCGCTTCAATGCTATGCATCGCGTAATCTGCCCGCAGCTCAATGTAAGCTTGCAACTTAACCAATCCAAGAGCACCGACACCAATTAAAATAAAAGAAATCATTATTTCAATTAAACTAAAACCATGTTGTTTACTTGGCATTCCAACTTCCCTCTTGCCAACGAACATCATTTCTCCTTGTTGTAGGTCTTTTGCTGGAATCAAATAGTAACTCCATTGAGCCCGCAATTGAGGTTTTTAACCCATCAGTATCAAAACCATAACCACCCGTTGCGTGAAATGCCCCTGCATCAACATAAACAGTTTGTGTAAGATCAGTATATTGTTTACCAATGGTAAAATTAGTCGGTGAGCCATCAGCATTCGAGAACAAACTTTCCCAATAGCTTTTTAACTCATCAGGAGCAAACTGTGGTTTAGTTTTATCGACTAAATGAAAAAGCGAACCCTGAAATGTTGTTGAACCAGTATTGATAAAAATACCATCTTGAATAACTAACGTATATTTCTCATGGTTGCCTTGAAGTGCTAAATTCCCGTGAATGGCGCAGTCACCAGTAATCCAAACCTTATCTACTTCCTTAAAAGCATTTTCGATAACTGATTTACACTGTGTCGCATTTGACAAATTGATTTTCCCAGCTTTCGGAAATGAAGCTTTGACTTTATCAATATTTTCCGGTGTTTTTTTGTAATCAAAAAAGGTTTGGAAAGGATCGACTTCAGAGTCATAAACAAAATCGCCTTTTAGCTGCGGATCAGAAGTTTCAGGTTTATTAGTTTTCGTAATTGCATTCCCAGCTTTTACTGTAACATTGGTTGTCGTTGCAGCGGTACACCCTCCAGCAGGAGAACCATCATATAAGCTATTCGCTCTTATTGATGCAGTGTTATATTTTGATCCTGTGCTTCCGCCTTCCATGGTATAACTATACCGATAAGTCAGTGATATGCATTCATACAGATTGTCAGAATTAAGATCACCTTTCGCATCTGGATGAACCTTTAAATCACCATAAGTAGTTAACTTGGATGTGGTTTGTATCGCTCCTTTTCCATGATTACTTAGTGTACTGAAAGTTTTATTGAGCTGGGCCCAACCATTGTGAGATATAGAATTAATACGATAGACTCCTGCCCCTATATCAGTAACGTTCAGCTGGCTAAGGTTTAATTCCCTCTTACATAAGGTATTTAAATTATTGTGATTAATTGGGATGAGCTCGTTCACTATGGATACATCATCTGTGACATAAGCAAATAGACACTCAAGCCCTCCTTCCGCTTCCCAGTGCTGTTGCCGAGAACTAACTTCATTCTGCGCACGCTTAATTTGATAAAATAGATTCTTATATGAGCCTAACGTCACAACCAAAGCGACAGAGAGCAGTATGGAAGTAATAAGTAACGTGGCCACTCCTTGTTGATGCTTACGTATCATTGCCAATTCCTTTGCTGAACTTGTAATAAAATGGCGTGAGAAATTGCCGGATCATTTTTTAATTCAGCGGCCATTGAAATAGAAATAAACGCACTCTCTATTGACGAACCTGATAGTAATGTTCGACTAACACCAAATTGAGTTACTTTAATTTGCTTAGGATCAAAAAGATCAAAACATCCACTAGCAGCAGACACGACACTTAAAGGTGATGGTGAATCATCCTGGCAATATTCCAACATATTATCCTTTAACCGATATATCGTATTACTCACAGAGCTTGCTGTGTTTCGATAAACATAACCGATTTTTTCGGATTGTTGATATAGAACGCTAGGAGAACCGGAAAGCATCATTGATTTTGTCGTAATACCATCAAACCCTGCTCGCTGAATATCCTCTTTCACTTGTTGAATTACACTACTCATCTGCTGAAGTAGCATTATTTCCTTGCTTCGCTGCACAGCTGTTTTTTGGTTAGAAAGAAACACTGCGCCAACAATGCCCAAAGCGACAAGTCCTAACAACGCAGCAATCATAAACTCAACAAGTGTACTACCCTGCTGTTTAGCATTGTTCAAAGCCATATTTTGCCTTATTCATAGCGCACACTTTTACTCGCCCTGCTCCGTTATGAACAGTTACTTTTATCGGACTGGTATCCGCTTGAGATTTCTTCAGGTGAATACTTCCCGCATTTTTGGGATTCCCCATAACACGATCAAACTTGACGCTAGTTATATTACTCGACACCACCAGACCCCGATATAGATGACCTTGCAGCTCAGCAACAGTATTCATTGAAGTAATGTCAGTGACATTCGATACACTCGAGAGTGTGAGCTTCCAGCTTCCGGTGGATGAAGGCAAGCCTTGAATATGAACCCAAAAATCTTGATTTCTCATCACCGATTCCGATTTCGCTTGGATCAACAAACCCTGTAATTCGTTGGCTAAATTCACTATTTTCATGTGTTGGCTAACTTTTGAAAAACTTGGGGCGACAAAAAGTAGTAGTACTGACAAGGCAGCAACAGTAATAAGAAGCTCCAACAACGTAAACCCGCGAGGCATTTCCCAAATTCCTATGTAAACGGCAAAAGGGCCGTAATTCATCTTGCACAGATGCTATCACCTGCCAAAAATAGGCGGAAAAGTGAAAAGGAAACTACTCGTGATGATTCGAATTTCTCGTTGTAACGGCTACAAAAAAGGATTGAGAGGGATGACATTGATCGAATTACTGATAGCTGTCGTGATTGTCGGGATCATTGCTGCGGTCGCCTACCCCTCTTACACTAATCATGTAATCAAGTCTCATAGGACGGTTGCCTTGAGCGATCTTAGTCGAATTCAGCTAGAGCTAGAGACATCTTATGATGGTGGGTACGACTGGAGTCATATTCTCTCTGGAGGCACATGCACTCTATGTGACTCAGACACAAATAGATTTTCTTTCGATATTGCGAGCTCTGCAAGTACGGCCTATACCATTACAGCAACAGCAAAATCGGCTCTGGGACAAGATGACGACGAGTGCTTGACTGGTTCTAAAACGATTACTTTAACGTCAACAAATGTCGAAGAACCAAGTGATTGCTGGAACTAGCAAGAACACCGAGATGCAAAAAGGCCTGCATTTTAGCAGGCCTTTGTATTTGTGCTTTTCACTAACGTCTTAGCTGGTTAAATCATCAAAGAACTTTTTCACACCGTTGAAAAAGCCTTCTGATTTAGGCTTGTGCTTTGTCGCCGCTTCACCACCACAAGACTCTTCAAACTCTTTGAGCAGTTCTTTTTGGCGTGAGCTTAGGTTTACTGGTGTTTCAACAACCAACTTCACAATAAGATCACCAACACCGCCACCGCGAACGCCTTTCACACCTTTACCACGCATGCGGAACATACGACCTGTTTGCGTTTCTGAAGGTACTTTTAGGCTTACGCGACCATCTAGAGTTGGCACTTCAACTTCACCACCTAGAGCCGCCATCGCAAAGCTTACTGGCACTTCACAGTATAGGTTGTTGCCATCACGCTCGAAGATATGGTGCTCTTTCACGTGCACTTGTACATATAAGTCGCCAGCAGGCGCCCCCATTTCTCCCGCTTCACCTTCGCCAGATAGACGAATACGGTCGCCAGTATCAACACCTGCTGGGATCTTAACGTTAAGTGTTTTTGTTTTCTGCTTACGACCTTGACCATGACACTCATTACAAGGGTCTTTAATGATTTTACCTTTACCGTGACAGGTAGGACAGGTTTGTTGCACTGCGAAGAAGCCTTGTCGCATCTGTACTTGACCATGACCATGACAGGTACCACATGTTTCAGCAGATGAACCTTTCTTCGCGCCACTACCATCACAGGTATCACAGTGTACTAGTGTCGGTACTTCGATCTCTTTCGTTACACCACGAACTGCTTCTTCTAGCGTTAATTCCATGTTGTAACGTAGGTCAGCACCTCGCTGGGCACGGTGGCCACCACCGCCACGACGACCACCACCAAAGATGTCACCGAATACATCGCCAAAGATGTCGCCGAAATCAGCACCGCCGCCGCCAAAGCCGCCGCCACCGAAACCACCGCCGCCTTGTTCAAAAGCAGCATGACCGTATTGGTCGTACGCCGCTTTCTTTTGAGGGTCGGTCAGAACTTCGTACGCTTCTTTTACTTCTTTAAACTTGTCCGCCGCAGAATCATCACCCTGGTTTCGGTCTGGGTGGAATTTCATCGCTAGACGCTTATACGCCTTTTTGATATCGCGCTCTGAGGCATCACGGCTTACGCCTAATACTTCGTAAAAATCACGTTTTGACATGTTCTTCGTCACCAGTTAATTACTACAAACGGCATCGATTCACCGCTTGGTGTTTGTATCGTTCTAGGTAAGTGCACTTGTCTGCAACATACTTAACTAGAAAGACAGCGTTTACAAACAGACGGGCGTAAGAGTTGCCCCAAACGCCCGCACACGAAGTCTTATCGACCCCAGATGGCTATGCAGCCATCTGGTTAAGAAATATTATTTCTTGTCGTCTTTAACTTCTTCGAACTCAGCATCTACAACGTCGTCTTCTTTAGACTGTGCACCTGCGTCAGCACCTTGTGCTTGCTGCGCTTGAGCTTGTTGTTGAGCGATTTCCATCAGCTTTTGAGAAGCAGTCATTAGTGCTTGAACTTTAGCATCGATAGCATCTTTGTCTTCGCCTTTACGTGCTGTTTCTAGCTCAGAAATTGCTGCTTCAATCTTCTCTTTCTCTTCTGCAGGTAGCGCTTCACCAGCTTCTTCTACTTGCTTGCGAGTACCGTGAATCATTTGGTCAGCTTGGTTACGTGCAGTCGCTAGCTCTTCGAACTTCTTGTCCGCTTCTTTGTTAGCTTCTGCTTCTTGAACCATTTTCTCGATGTCTTCATCGCTTAGACCGCCAGAAGCTTGGATAGTGATCTTCTGCTCTTTACCAGTCTGCTTGTCTTTCGCAGATACGTGTAGGATACCGTCCGCATCAAGGTCAAACGTAACCTCGATTTGTGGCATACCACGTGGTGCAGGCTGGATGCCTTCTAGGTTAAATTGGCCTAGAGACTTGTTGTACATCGCTTGCTTACGCTCACCTTGTAGAACGTGGATAGTTACCGCGCTCTGGTTGTCTTCCGCTGTAGAGAAAACTTGGTTCGCTTTAGTTGGGATAGTTGTGTTCTTCTCAACTAACTTAGTCATCACGCCACCCATTGTCTCGATACCTAGAGACAGTGGAGTTACGTCTAGTAGTAGTACGTCTTTAACGTCACCAGCAAGTACACCACCTTGAACTGCAGCACCCATTGCTACTGCTTCGTCAGGGTTTACGTCACGGCGCGCTTCTTTACCAAAGAACTCAGCAACTTTCGCTTGAACCATTGGCATACGAGTCTGACCACCAACTAGGATTACGTCAGTGATGTCGTTTACTGATAGGTCAGCGTCAGCTAGAGCTACTTTTAATGGTTCAAGAGAGCGTTGTACTAGGTCTTCAACTAGAGATTCTAGTTTTGCACGAGTCACTTTAATGTTCATGTGCTTAGGACCAGTTGCATCTGCAGTAACGTAAGGTAGGTTTACGTCTGTTTGAGAAGTAGAAGAAAGCTCGATTTTCGCTTTCTCTGCTGCTTCTTTAACACGCTGCATTGCTAGTGGGTCGTTCTTAAGGTTGATGCCTTGCTCTTTGTTGAACTCATCAACCAAGTAGTTGATTAGACGGTTATCAAAGTCTTCACCACCTAGGTGAGTATCACCGTTAGTTGCTAGAACTTCGAATGTTTTCTCGCCTTCAACTTCATCGATTTCGATGATTGAAATATCGAATGTACCACCACCAAGGTCGTATACCGCGATAGTGCGATCGCCGCCTTTCTTATCAAGACCGTAAGCTAGCGCAGCTGCTGTTGGTTCGTTGATGATACGTTTAACTTCTAGACCTGCGATACGGCCAGCATCTTTTGTCGCTTGACGCTGAGCATCGTTAAAGTAAGCAGGTACTGTGATAACTGCGCCAGTTACTTCCTCACCAAGGAAGTCTTCAGCAGTTTTCTTCATTTTCTTAAGAACTTCAGCAGAAACCTGAGGAGCTGCCATTTTTTGGCCTTTCGCTTCTACCCAAGCATCACCGTTGTCAGCCTTAACGATTTTGTAAGGCATGATTTCGATGTCACGCTGAACTTCTTCGTCTTCAAAACGACGACCGATTAGACGCTTAATTGCAAATAGCGTGTTTTCTGGGTTAGTTACTGCTTGACGTTTCGCTGGTTGACCTACTAGCGTCTCACCGTCAGTGTAAGCAATAACCGATGCAGTAGTACGTTCGCCCTCTGCGTTTTCAATTACACGTGGTTTGTCGCCGTCTAATACAGCAACACATGAGTTAGTAGTACCTAAGTCAATACCAATGATTTTACCCATCTGGCTATCTCCGAATAAATTCTATTTTCGTTTGGTTATAACCCCAATGTGGGGGGAGGAGAATCGGGTTTCAACCCTTGCTCACAAACAAAAATAATCAATGTTTGCTTCTCTATGCCACATAGATAAGGGCGGCAAAATGCTTTTCAAGGGCAGAATTAAAAAAAAGCGTCTTTTTTCGAAATTTATGTGTTTCTTTCTGATTAGTTGGGAACTCGTCACACTGCTGTAGCGCAACAAAACGTCATTTCCCAGATAAATTTATTTATGTCCGACTCTTCCTAAATAAAAAACGAGCTCATAAGAGCTCGCTTCAATATTAGGGTTAAAATAAATTATTCAAGGTATTAGGCGTTCGCTTGAGCAGGCTCAGCATCAACCCCTTCTTCTTTACCGATCTCACCTTCTGTTTTTGCAACAATGGTGTTCACTGCCGTGTCGCCGACAACGTTAGATGATGTACAGAACATATCATTAATACGGTCGACCGCTGCAATGATTGCTAAACCTTCAGGTGGTAAACCTAGTTGGTGAAGCAAAACGCCTACCATTACCACGCCGCCCCCAGGAACACCGCCAGCACCAATAGATAACAGAAGAATAGTTAAGCCAAGTGTGAAGATGTCTGCGGTGTTAATTGGCTGGCCAAAAGCGTTCGCAACAAACATCGTTGCTAGAGCAATATAGATAGAAACACCAGACATATTCATCGTTGCGCCCAGTGGTACACCGAAGCCAGCAACCGATTTAGAGACCTGAAGCTTTTCTGTCAGTGTGCGCATCGTTACCGGGATAGTCGCGTTTGAGCTCGCGGTAGATAGAGAGAAAAGAATCTGCTCACGAGTTGCACGTAGGAAAGTCTTTGGAGAAGTTCCTGTCGCAATACTCACTGCCATTGGGTAGAAGAAGAAGATCCAGAACACCAACATCGCAACCACCAAAGCCACGTAACCGGCAACGGACATTAATGTATTGGCGTTTAGCGTTGCACCTAGTTGAATCATTAGTGCGAATACACCATATGGTGCAAGACTCATCACTAATCCAACCAATTTCATCATGATTTCATTTGCCATTTTGAATGTGCGAATAGCTGGGCCACCACGAGAATCCAAAGCTTGAATTGCAAGCCCCGTCAAAATTGCCATAAAGATGATTTGCAGCATGTCACCGCTAGCAAACGCTTGTACAGGGTTGCTAGGAACAATGTTAACAACTAAAGAGAAAATGTCCGGCGTCTCTGTCGTTGTCAGCTGTACAGCCTCAGATACCGTTCCTGCTAGATTAGCGCCCGCTCCTGGCTGGAAGATCAAGCCGACAGTCAAAGCCGCCGTAATCGCAATGATGGTGTTAAGAATGTAAAGGGTAAAAGTTTTTCCACCAAGACGACCAAATGCACTGATGTCTTTCAAGTCAACAATGCCGCATACGATTGAAACGTAAACTAAAGGAACAACAAGCAATTTGATCAGTGAGACGAACATGCCGCCAACACCTTCTGCTGCTCCAAGTAGGTACGCATCAAAAATCGCAATACCGCTAAATAAGTACTGAATTGCTGTCCCCAGCACAAGGCCGGCAAACAAGCCTATAAAAATCTTACTAGAAAGCGATTTATCCATTATAAATCTCCGATATGTTGTGTTTACTATTTACATTTTTGTAGTTATATATGCTTACTTTTAAAGCATTAGTCGCAAATCATACACACCGAAGTTACAAAATAAAGTGATAATTTACATTTTTGTTAACGACATTGTTTTAGAAAAAATGACTATATTTACATTCCTATGCAGAACAAACATTCACACAACGAATGATTACAATCACTTATAGCCCTTTCCGTTAATAAACACGCAGCGAGATGAGAGAAAATCTCCTATAGGAAAATAATTAACCAATAGGAAAAAATATGAAGGGGATCAAATTTTCATTTATCGATATACAACGAAGTTCGATGCAGTCATTTATGTTTAAAACAAAAAAGCGCCCATCAAAAATGATGGGCGCTTTTATATTTAAAAAACAGGTAGTTAAAGTTACTTAGCAACCATTACCATTGCCGGACGAATCACACGGCCGTTTAGTTCGTAACCTTTTTGCATAACAAACATAACAGTGTTTGATTCATGATCAGGGCTCTCCTGAATCGACATCGCTTGATGGAACTCTGGATTGAATGCTTCACCTTCAGGGTTGATTGCTTTCAAGCCAAATTTCGCTACAACGTCTACAAACGTTTTATGTGTTAGTTCAACGCCTTCTAGGAACGGCTTCACAGTTTCATTCTCTGTATCTGCCGCTTGAATTGCACGCTCTAGGTTATCAATAACAGGAAGCAGCTCTTCTGCAAACTTGTTCAACGCAAACTTACGTGCTTTATCGATCTCTTGCTCAGTACGACGACGCATGTTTTCTACTTCAGCTTTAGAACGCAACACCGCATCTTGTTGCTCTTTTACTTTTGCCTCGCTAGACAATAGTGCCGCTTCTAGTTGAGCAATCTTAGCGTCTGTCTCATCACCAAGCTCTTCAAGCTCAGCTTCAACTTCTTGTGCTTCAGCTTCTACTTTTTCAGCCTCTTCGATGATTTGATCAAGCTCTTCTTCTGTAACTTTGTTTTCTTCGTTGCTCATGATATCTCCAGAATTCAACATAATGCCCTTAAAGCCATGCGCGTTTTTGCGGGCTTTAACCACATAAAAATTCGCATATTTAGGTGACTTGCCATTATTATGGGGATGAAGATTCCTGATTCAAGCCTCTTTAATGCGGAAATGCTATGAAAAATCCATGTAACGTGATCGCGATTATCGGAAAACCAAGAGATCAACAAGCAATTCAAACTCATAAAGAGTTGTACCAATGGTTGACCTCTGAGGGCTATAAAGTATTCATTGACGATCGCCTTGCCGCAATACTGGATGATATCCCACAGAGTCAGTTTGCTAGCTTAGTTGAACTAGGAAAAAATGCCGATCTAGCCATTGTGGTTGGTGGCGATGGCAACATGCTAGGTGCAGCAAGAATTTTATCCCGATTTGATGTACCAGTTATAGGCGTGAACCGTGGAAATCTGGGCTTCTTAACTGACTTGAACCCAGACGACTTCCAAGCGTCTCTGCAAGCGGTACTCGACGGTGAGTATATTGAAGAGGAGCGTTTTCTTTTAGAGGCGGAAGTACACCGCCACGGACAAATAAAGAGTCATAACGCTGCGCTAAACGAAGCCGTACTTCACCCAGGGCAAATTGCCCATATGATTGAATTTGAAGTGTACATAGATGAAAGCTTCGCCTTCTCTTTACGGGCCGACGGTTTGATTGTCTCCACTCCGACTGGCTCGACGGCATATTCACTTTCTGGCGGCGGCCCAATTCTTTCTCCTAGCTTGAATGCCATTTCACTCGTGCCAATGTTCCCGCATACATTGTCGAGTCGACCTTTGGTGGTTGATGGAAAACGTCGAATTAAATTGGTGGTATCACCAGAAAACCGTGGAACACAAGAAGTTAGCTGTGATGGACAAGTCTCACTTCCAGTTACCCCTGGCGACGAAATTCACATCTATCAAAGTCCAAATGTACTAAAGCTCATCCATCCAAAAGACTACAGCTACTATCACGTCTTACGGAATAAGCTTGGCTGGTCTAGTAAATTGTTCTAACACTTGTTACTCAGGGTAATAACTTCAATAAAAAAGCCAGCAGCTCAATTGCTACTGGCTTTTGGCTTTCTTAGACAAGAAATAGACACAAAGTAGTGAGGCGACACGATATTTGTCATCATTAAAGAGAAGCTTATAAATTTTGATCCTGTGGGCAAACTTTACACAAAAGATAGAAAAGCAAATTCAATGATCTATGTCCGGTGATATTCTCACCATGAATAGAGTATTAACTCTATTTCATACAATCAATAAAGGACATATTATGAAGAAAACCATCATTCTATCTGTTCTCAGTACATTAGCACTTATTGGCTGCCAATCAGAGGAAACGCAAGTCAACAGTGTGTCCAATGCAAAAGCGGAAGATATCACTAAGACGAAACGGGCCCTAGCTCAACAATTGAGTGAGAATTATGCTGCCATTGAACCCATGCTGAGAAGAGATATTACTCCGCAACAGACTAACGTGTCTGTATCAGCATTTGTTAAGCAAAACCCTAACTCAGAGTTCAGCCGCCAGCTTGTACAAGCTGACACTCAAATTCGTAGCTGGAAAGGTATTTCTGAATACTCTGATCAGTTGTTAGAAGTTCGCTTGGCAAATGAAGCCATGATAACAGCATGGCAAAGTGGCGAGGTCGAGCCATTATTTGCATTTGAACCAAGTGGTGATGATGAGAATTGGCAATACATCGAAGCATTTGATGTTTATGGCAACATCCATCAACTCGATGTTTACCAGCTCCCTGAGGTACCTGTACTTGTCGTTGATAACAATAGCTCTGCAGAGCTAAAAGCAGGCTTGCAAGCTATGCAAGCTGAGATGAAAAAACTCGGTCAACCAGCTTTAGTTCAACCATATATTGCTGATGAACAACGCCAAAATACACCGCTATTGTCAAGTAGCGCAGTGGGCGAAGCGGCTCCAATTCAAACCACGCAGTTGAAAAAGATCCGTCTAGCCGATGACAAAGAACCTTGGATCTCTGGCAAGGCAGAAATCTACGCTATCGTAACGGGCGTCAATCCAAGTCGTGATGAACCTACTCTCGATTTGGTGGAGCTTCCATACTTAGACTACGATAACCAAGATTACTATCCAAATCAGATCATTATTCACTGGTCTCGTTACCGCTGGGGTGCGGCAGACATTGTGCTCATGGAGCAAGATGACGGCACAGACTATAAACAATTAGCAAAACTCCTTGTTCAAGTTGCCGAAGAAGTATTGAAAGCGATTCCAGATCCAGAAGTTCAGGCTTACGCGATTATTCCGCAAATCACGAACAAGATCATCGACACTATCCCCGATGGTGTACTCACGAATGATGATGACTTCGTCGACGTTTACTACACTCTAATGCAAGACACTTCATACGTGGATCACCCAGGTGCAGGTGTGAATGCAGTCGTCACACTAGAACCACTAACGATTAACCCAACTCGTCCGTAACCTGTTCAATTTTAATGAGTCGTTGTAATCACATCGGCTCATTTTTCCCACTTCATCACAAAAAAACAGCCTACAAAGAAAATTTTCCTCACCTGACTTTACTGTATAAAGAAACAGTATATACTGTTCTCTTATACAGTATTGTTCAGTTATACAGGTAAATAAAATGCTGGCTCATCTAAGTGTTAATAATTTTGCGATTGTTAAGTCTTTACAACTCGAGCTTTCTAAGGGCATGACCACCATTACAGGTGAAACAGGCGCGGGTAAATCCATTGCTATCGATGCTTTAGGGCTCTGCTTAGGCGGACGAGCCGATGCCGGCATGGTGCGACAAGGTGAAGAGAAAACCGAAGTTAGCGCCGCTTTTTTATTGGACAACAACTTACATGCAACACGTTGGTTAGAAGATAACGATCTGCTAGATGGCAGTGAGTGTATTTTGCGTCGTATTATCACAAAAGAAGGCCGCTCAAGAGCCTTCATTAATGGCAGCCCTGTTCCACTATCACAACTCAAATCTCTAGGGCAACTACTTATCAATATCCATGGGCAGCACGCTCATCATCAATTGATGAAAAGTGAGCACCAAATGGCCATGCTCGACCAATATGCTGGGCATTTAAACCTACTAAAAAGCACACGAAGTGCTTACCAGCATTGGCGTCAGGCGGATAATAACCTCAAGCAGCTAAAAGAAAATAGCCAGCAAAACCAGGCGCAAAAACAGTTGCTTGAATACCAAATCAAAGAACTGAATGAGTTATCGCTAGGTGAAGAAGAATTTGCAGAGCTCGAGCAAGAGCATAAACGACTATCCAACAGTGGTGAACTCGCCACTACCTGTCAGCAAGCCATCGAACTTATTTACGAAGGTGAAGAAGTCAATGCGCTTGGTATTTTGCAATCGGCCAATCACTCCCTAATTCAATTAGCCGAATTAGATGAAAAGCTATCTGAGCTACCTAACATGCTGTCAGAAGCGATGATTCAACTTGAAGAAACGAAGAATGAATTACGCAGCTACTTAGATGGCATCGATGTTGATCCAGCTCGTATGGCTTATGTAGAAGAACGTTTTTCTAAAGTGATGTCTGTAGCTCGTAAACACCACGTAATGCCAGAAGAACTCTACCAGCATCATCAAGATCTTCTGGCCCAAGTAGAAGCGTTAGATTGCTCCGATGAACGTTTAGATGAACTTGCTCAAGAAGTAGAACACAAGTACCAAAGCTTTCTAACACAAGCAGAAAAACTGCACAAATCACGCAGCCGTTACGCAAAAGAACTGAACAAACTGATCACACAAAGCATGCACGAATTGAGCATGGAGAAAGCAGTATTCAGTATCGAAGTTAGCAATGACAACACGCACCCATCGCCGCTTGGCATGGACAGCGTGTGCTTCTTAGTATCGACCAACCCGGGACAACCATTGCAACCTATAGCAAAAGTTGCGTCAGGCGGTGAGCTATCACGTATCTCTCTAGCTATCCAAGTGATCACCGCTCAGAAAGTAGATACACCAAGTTTAATCTTCGATGAAGTGGACGTAGGTATTAGTGGCCCAACAGCTGCCGTAGTGGGCAAAATGCTACGCAAGCTTGGCGAATCTACTCAAGTATTGTGTGTCACTCACCTCCCTCAAGTTGCCGGATGCGGCCATCAACAAATGTTTGTTGCTAAGCAAACCAAAGCAGGCCAAACCGAAACCCAAATGCACGCATTAGATGAACAACAACGTGTGGCAGAATTAGCTCGCTTACTTGGTGGTAGTCAAATAACCGACTCAACGTTGGCAAACGCAAAAGAACTGCTTATCGCCGCTTAATAAATCGACAAGGGATGAGATATGGATATCAGAGCAATACACAAAACCAACTGCTTAGATCTCATCCCTATTTTTATTGAGTTAGAACATTACTACTTCAAAGAAAAAGCTTCATCAAAACACGATCTGGTCCATTATCTAAAGAGCCAAGTCTTCTCTGAACATTCTGGTGTTAATATCATTGCGGTTTACGATAATGATGACGTCGTAGGCTTTGCATCTTATACCGTCATGTTCCCTGCCCCAAAGCTCTCAGGGCAGATGTACTTAAAAGATCTGTTCGTATCTTCGAAGGTTCGAGGAAAAGGGGTTGGTCTCAAGTTAATGAAGTATCTGGCATCTTTGGCGATCAAGTGTGGATGCCAAAGGTTGGACTGGACAGCTGAAAGTAGTAACCCTACCGCAGGTCAGTTTTACCGCTCAATTGGTGCAACACTAATTCATGAAAAAGAGTATTATCGTTTTTCAGGTGATGCATTACGCGAATTCGCCAAAACCGACTAACGAGTCACTAGGCTTGGCTCACCGCTGAAAGCGTCCATCACCCTACTTCCGATTGAAATTTGCTCTTCGTCACCTAACTAATACGTCATGTGGTGACATTTACCGTCTAATATCGGTGAATAAATGCAACTCAACTCAAAATTCGTTGTCAGATTGTCTACCATCCGACGCATAGCTTTTTACATCTGCGTCGAGCTTGTTTATTATCAGCGCAGTATTTTAAAGGTTACTAAGAAATTATTATGCAATTAAAGAAGTGGTTAGTTGCCGTACCATTAGCAATGACATTGCTGACAGGATGTTCGGTATTGGAAAGACTGGTTTATCGTATTGATATCAACCAAGGCAACTATGTAGAACAAAGTGCGGTTGATAAATTAAAGTTTGGGATGACTAAAGCACAGGTTCGCTTCGTATTAGGGTCGCCAATGCTTATTGAAAACGGCTATCCAAACACTTGGTATTACATCTATCATCATACTCCTGGTCATGGCGAACCAGTACAGAAAGATCTGATTGTAAACTTTAATGACCAAGGCACGCTCGCAGACATCAGTGGTGACTTTCCAAAAAGTGACGCATTTTACGAGCAAATTCAGTAAACTGACTTTTGCAAAAAAACCTCCCGTTTGGGAGGTTTTTTATTATATAGAAATCATGTTAGTCAAACTTTGAGTAACTCACATGAGCTATTGGGTTAATATTAATCCTGCTTATTTTTACGTACAGAACTAGGCTTGCCACCGGTGACTGGGTCTGCACTCCCCTCGGTTTTAGCCTGCTCCGCCCGCTTACGGCGAATCTCTTTCGGATCGGCAAGTAACGGACGATAAATCTCTATTCGATCTCGATCTCGAACGGTCGCATCCAACTTCACGTTACGACTAAACACACCCACTTTGTTCTTGGACAAATCAATTTCAGGGTACAACTCCAATACACCGGATTGTCTAATGATCTCTTCTACCGTTGCGTGATTATTTACCACTAAGTTAAATACACGCTGTTCATGAGGAAGAGCATAGACAACCTCAACGTGAATCATATCTGACTCAATACTCATAACACTCGTAGACCTGTTTTGCGCGTTTAGTAAATGCATTTACCATATTACTAGTAAGCTCGTTAAAAATCTTACCGAAGGCCATCTCAATCATTTTACTTGAGAATTCAAACTCAAGCTTTAGTTCAACCTTGCAAGCTTGCTCATCTAGCGCGGTAAAAATCCAACCACCACGCAACGTCTTAAACGGGCCATCCACCAAGTTCATCATAATTGCCTGACCGGGGATCAACTCATTTGAAGTCGTAAACGTTTTGCTGATTCCAGCCTTCGCCACATCGACAGAAGCCACCATACCATTCCCCGAAGACTCAATGATTCTAGAGCCCGAGCAACCAGGCAGAAATTCAGGGTATTTAGCAACATCATTAACCAGATTGAACATCTGTTCGGCGCTAAAAGACACAAGCGCAGAACGGCTGACTTGCTTCATACATACTCCTATCGATACATGTACAGATTTAAAGCTACTCGCCAATTTTACTTTTATTCCACGATTGCGCAAATAAAAGGATTTCCTATCCGATATCCAACCCGTATAATGACGCTATTATGGCAAAGAAAAAAACGAAACAAAAAGCGGGTAGCAATACTATCGCGCTGAATAAAAAAGCTCGCCACGAGTATTTCATCGATGATGAAATCGAAGCTGGCTTGGAGCTCCAAGGTTGGGAAGTGAAAGCCCTTCGCCAAGGTAAAGCCAATATTTCTGAAAGTTACGTATTTATGCGTGACGGTGAAGCCTTTGTGAGTGGCATGACAATCACTCCTTTAAATCAGGCATCGACACACGTTGTGGCGAACCCTACACGTGTGCGTAAACTACTAATGAGTCGTCGTGAGCTGGATAACCTATTCGGACGTGTAAACCGTGAAGGTATGACATTAACGGCCCTCTCACTGTACTGGTCTCGCTCTTGGGTGAAACTAAAAATTGGCGTAGCAAAAGGTAAAAAGCTGCACGATAAACGTACGGATCTAAAAGAAAAAGACTGGGCAAGAGAAAAAGCACGCGTAATGAAGAGCGCGCTGCGTTAATCTTGACCACTTAAACGCATAGTACTGGACAGCCAATGCTTTTCTGTTACTATGCGAATATTACCTGGGGCTGATTTAGGATTCGACGGGAATTCAGAAGTCTGAGGTGCATGCCGAGGTGCGGTAGGCCTCGTTAACAAACCGCAAAAAAATAGTCGCAAACGACGAAAACTACGCACTAGCAGCTTAATAACCTGCTAAGAGCTCTCTCGCCCTAGCTTCCGCACGTAAGACGGGGAACAACGAGGGATCAAACCCAAACGCGCTAGCCCGGATTCTCCCGCCTGAGAGATGAACGGCGAATTTTAATTCAGGCTAGTCATTCATTAGCGTGTCGGTTCGCAGGTGGGTGGCGAAATTAAAGATCGACTAAGCATGTAGTACCAATGATGAACGGTTTTCGGACGCGGGTTCAACTCCCGCCAGCTCCACCAATTCAATGAAAAAGACGTCTCTGGACGTCTTTTTATTGCCTAAATAAATTCAAATCAATAAGTTAGCGTCCACACTAGTCCAGTCTCCTCCTGGACAGCTCATTTTTTTAGCAGTACGCTTAGCAGTACCGATTCGATAATGCTAATTTTGGTACTGCTATGGCAAGAACAACCAAACCTCTTACCAACACAGAAATTAAACAGGCTAAGGCAAGCGAGAAGGTATATGACCTGCGTGATGGACAAGGACTTGTTCTTCGCATAAAGCCAAACTCTTCAAAGCTGTGGCTTTTTGATTACTATCGACCTTACACAAAAAAACGTACCACTCTTAGCTTCGGTAGCTACCCCGAAGTCTCTCTCGCTGAAGCTCGCGAACTTAGGGCGCAATCACGAAAACTACTATCAGATAATATCGATCCAAAAGAACACCGAGAACAAATCGCTTTAGAACAGCAAGGCCAGCGTAGTGCAACACTCGAACTTGTCGCTAAAGATTGGTTTGAAATAAAAAGAAAAAAAGTAACACCCAACTATGCCGATGATATTTGGAGCTCATTAAAGCTTCATATATTCCCGACACTTGGTGAGTATCCAGTATCAAAACTACGCCCTCAGCATGCTATCGATACAATGAAACCTCTCGCTCACAAAGGTAATTTAGAAACTATCAAGAGACTTTCTCAACGCCTCAATGAAATTATGACCTTTGCGCTCAATACAGGGCTGGTGGATACAAACCGTCTAACCGGCATAAAAGCAGCATTCGAAGCTCCCAAGAAGAAGCATATGCCGACACTAAAACCAGAAGAGCTTCCAGATTTAGTGCTCGCGATTAATCAAGCCAATATCAAACTTACAACAAGATGCCTTATTGAATGGCAACTACACACTATGTCACGCCCAAATGAAGCTGCAGGCGCGAAATGGAGTGAGATTGACCTAGACAACAAGTGCTGGGTAATTCCTGCTGAGCGTATGAAAATGCGCAAAGAGCACGTGATACCGCTCACAGAGCAAACTCTGAACTTACTAGACGTTATGAAACCAATCAGTGGGCACCGAGAGTTCATCTTTCCTTCAGATAGAAACCCCAAAACACATATCAACCCCCAGACAGCAAATATGGCATTGAAGCGTATGAACTACAAAGGAAGGTTAGTTGCACATGGACTCCGAGCTTTAGCAAGTACGACGCTCAATGAGCAAGGGTTTGATTCTGATGTTATTGAGGCAGCACTTTCCCATATTGACTCGAATGAAGTTCGTAAAGCATACAACAGAGCTGAATATCTCGATAGACGTAAGAAGTTAATGGCGTGGTGGAGCAATCATATAACAGAGGCATCGCAAGGGAACCTCTCTATTACTGGAACTCGCGCACTTCGCTCGGTTGGGTAAAATGTAAAAATAAAAAAAGAGCTAACCTGGTTGGTTAGCTCCATCTAATCTTCATTACTCGCGTCGACTTTCTTGAACTCGATGATCGATCCATTGCTGTACTTCGCTTTCCACCCATGCTACACATCGATAGCCCAAAGAGATCTGAGTGGGAAACCTATCTTCGCTGATGAACCGGTAGACACTGGCTCTTGAAAGCCCAGTCATAGCGATGACTTCTTTTAAGCGAATCAATCGTGTTGGTAGTTCTTGCATATATTCACCTTCATGGTAGTTGATGTCATTTGGTTATATATATCCATGAAATCTTTGTTGAACTGTCATCAACTCTAATTAACATTGAGATGTGGTTTAAAACCATTAACATGTCGTAAAGCTTCCTGATCAGGTAATCTAATGAAACAACTAAACACCTACGATACAAAAGAAGAAGGCGAAGCAGCACTTGCCAAAATTGATGAGCCCAAACGCCTTGCCAGTGAGCGTGACAGTACAGAGACAATATACAACTTATTTGGAATACCAAGTTGGGGAAACTTCTACAAGCTGGGCATGTTTAACCTCGTAGAGCTCAAAGTCATTGTTCAGCAAAAGCAAAACGGTCAGCCCTATGATGAAAAAAAGCACCGTGAGATCATCACGATGCTTGAGTATGCAGCGAAGAGCTTCGAGTTAAAAATCCCGAAACATTGGTTGTAGTTATTAAGACTAAAGAAAAACAACCGTGTCCGACGATTGAAGATGTGCTTCTAGTTCTTTGTTAGTTTGCACATCTGATAAATCAAAAAACAGCTTAAATGGAAACCAAACCGTATCGTCATTTATACTTGATAGACTCCTACTAGAGCTTTGGTTTGAATGCATTATTGCTTCTACTAGCCAACCTTTTACCTCTGGTTGTTCAATAGATACTGCCGTATTTAGCTCATAAACACCCTGCTTTGGATTTTTAAGTACTTCAAGGTTCATAAGAGTTCTTACAACAAACTGCATACTACGTTTTATTGTAGATGTATCGCCGTATTGCTCCGTTACACGATCTTCAAGCTGAGAGTATATAAAGGTATCGTTAAGCTTAGTCAACTTACCAATCTGACCTACAACAAAGGCAAAAAACGGATACTTCGACAGCATCATGCCCCAATGAAACACCAAGTGTTGCTCACTATGCTCCATTAACAAGTTAGCCCCTCTCAATTGAAATCTTTCTGAGATATGCTTAGGTAGCTTGTTCCAAATTCCAAATAACAAATTCCGAGTTTTATCTTTTGCAACTTTACTGGTAAATGCAGGTTCAAGCATGGAATCAATCCGGTCTTTCAACGCCTGCCCTTCTATACCATTAGCGACCCAAGATGCCGTCTGTGCTAGCCAATCAGGCTCTAAGTGACGATTAAAACCAATTGAAACTTTCAATACAACTCTCTCTACTTTTTAAATAAAACAAGGTCGTTTCCTTGTTGGTGAAGATCAAACCAAGTTGTCTCAAGCTCATTGACTGATACTGAGAATACAAATGGAAACCAAACTAGATCATCAAGCATATCTGCAAGAGAACGACTTCGATACCTTTGGTTATACATCAGAGATTGCAGAAGCCAGCTCTTATACTTACTTTCTACTTTATGTTCGAGCTTATGCGCTTTGTACGTCCTATTCGTTTGACGCTCAAGAACCCTAAAATCAACCAGTGTTTTTAACACAGAACGAAGACCACGTTTGACCGTCTCGGTATCCCCGTACAGTTCAACAATGTGCTTTTGAACTTGAGCATAGGTGAACACCTCAGCGTGTTTTTCACGTCGCCCGATGAATCTTACTACATCAGCAAAAAAGTTGTTTTTAGCAACTAACATTCCCCAATGCAATGCAAAGTCTGGACGTTCACTACCAAGCACGGCTTCAATGGCAAACTGAGTAAAGCTTTCAGTAACATCATCAGATTTAGGGGACCATAACTTAGTCAGCTGATTTCGAGTTTTCCCTCTATTTACTTTGCACGTGACCGAAGGCTCAAGCATCAAATCAATCTGTTCATCGAGTTCTTTTTTTTGTTTTCCCTCGGCGACCCAAACCGCAACGGAATCTAACCATTGAACCTCGATATGACGACTAAAGTTGACTCTCTTTGACATGCTGCTCTCTCGTAACAATAGCTAATGGGACAACCACCTCATGTAAGCTAATCCCGCCATGCCCGACAATCTGTTTGCCTTTCTGGACGAACGCATGACGACCTCTACTCACAAGCGGATATAAATCTGATGGTAGTCCAAATTTCTTAGCTGGCCATTCTAGCACGTCTGCCTTATCATTCGAATATTCAACTGTATTTTTATACAGTCTCACTCTTTCACCTTTCGTCTCTGCTTTAACACCTTCATTGGGCCAGCTTTGACCTATGGCTTCTTGGTTACCATGATCAGCCGTAATCACCACTTCAAAACCAGAATCCAGTAAAGCCTCTATCTTTGAAGAAAATTGCCATTGATCAAGCCATATATCCACTACAGCATTAAGCGGCGCCATCCCAGCTTTAATACCATGCATTTGCTCATCGATATAATTGATAACAAAGCCTGCAACCTTTAGCTTGGGTGAATAGAAGCGATCTTTGAATGATTCTAAGTCTTTACTATTCTCAACTTTAACTGCATAAGTTACTTCGCTCTTACTCAACCCTTGATCTTCCCAAAACGCCTGCCAAAGTGCTTTCTCTTTCGCGGTTGTATGCCATGAATCAGGAAACGAACGTGGCTGTTTGCCTGAGAATAAAGCTTGCCTTGCTATGGAGGTAATAGTTGGAACCCATGAAAAAACGCCTCTCTCCTCAACTCGGACGTCAGGTATATCAATAATGTGCTCTTTAACGTAATTCCACTGTTGAAACCCCATGCCATCCATCACCAGTAGACACACCTTTTGTCCATCACAGACTTTACGGCTCAACCATTCCGGTATTTTATGCAGCATCTTAGGGAAGCGGGCTGTCGGCGTGTTTATCAGCTTGCCAAAGTTCGCTTGCAACCACGTTTCAAAGTAATCATCTACTTTAGCGTTTAAGTTAGCGATCTCAGCGTTCAGAGCATAACTATCTGTGCCTTTCAAAGGGTGAGATAAGGAATTCAGTACACCAAGTTCTAGTGCGATCTCTTCCCACTGCTCTGAACCTTCAGGTAGCGGCAAATCCTGCACGATGAATTGATTCGAAAGCTTATTAAGTAGCTGCCTTACTCGTAATAGATCTCTAGACTCGTCATCCGCGATAACTCCAACCCATTCCCAATCATCTTTTCCTAAGCCGTCAAAATCTACGGCTTGGAGAATCCCGTCGGCAAATAGATTATCAACAAATACTTTAATATCTTGGTCGTCAAAGGGAACTACAAGCTCATCGGCAGGCCATGACGATTCCTTAATTTCATACCGCTGGGCTTTTCGCTGCAAGTGAAGCAACCACTGCTGTTGAAGAAACGCGAAGAACTCTGTTCTATCAGACACAACCCTTGAGAAATCCCAACGACTAAACTGCTCACGAACTTGGAGAGTTTCAATTAGCCTCTCTTCAAAGACCAGAGGCATCTCGATACCAAGGTAATGCTTTCGAATGAGCAATCGAACTAAATCTGTCTCAGATTGAATAATCTCCGGAGCAATTTTGTAGATATGTCGTAAGACAAAATCCAAACTAGCATTTCGGTTTAGTTTATCCGCACCATAGCTCTTCACTGCAGACTGCAGTTGCTCATAATCTTTAGGCGATAAAGCTCTCAGTACTGATGCATCCAACTCTGGTATCACTTCACTAATATCAAAATCAACACGCTTAGCTGAAAATTCAATATCATAAGGAATACTAGGCTGTTCATCGACAACCCTAATTAATAGAGCACTGCACTCATCACTATCAAGCCATTCTTCAAAACATAACCTTAGTGCCAGAGGATCAGTATCCGAGAAAAGTACAGCTCCCGCCTGTTCGATTAGGTCAGCTATTGCGGGTTCAAAACATAAATTATCAGGGTCGTTAACAATATAGTGAACAGGCTCTGTCAAAGCCATCTGACTAGTAAGCTTCTCTTGCCAGTTCATATCTATCCTTTAATTTCAAACACTAGATGAAGGTTTAACTCAGGGTATATCTCACGCTTTGCATCAATATCAACCTTCCATTGACTGTATTCAATATCCAACTGACGCATTCTATAGCTCTTAACTTCTGGCAGACCTATTCGTTCAATCGCATTTCTTCTGGCTTTGAAGGAATACTCTCCTTTCTCAACGCTAAGTTCTAGTTCGTTCAAATGCTCAGCTAGCATGGAATCAAACAAAATTTTGCCTTGGACCTCAGCAGACTCTCTAAGCAATTGATATGCTTTTTCAGGTTCTGGATTTGAGCTTAAGTCGGACTCGAGAATATCTGAACATATTGCATCCCACACTCGATTAGATGCGGTAGAGAAATACTGGCCTGCTGTATTTATATAGATTGGCAAATACTGCAATTGACGTTCATCCTGACCAGAAAATCGAACACTCCATAGGGACCAATAACCGGTCACACCGGAAGGCAGGGAAGAAACTCGCACAAGAGGTATATTTTGGACTTCGCTCCAAATTGGTAAGTGTGTGCTCAAGCCTCTCACCTTTGGGTTTTCAAGAGTAATGTGCTTTAACCCTGGTGTTTTCTGTGCTTCCTTACCAATAAAAGTAATGTCTTCCCAGTTAGCGCCATCTGGCCATTTAACACATATCGATCCATTCTCAGCACGAGTAAATGACGCATCCGCACCTTGAGAGCTCTTGAAACTTAGAAACTGACTCACCATCTGCTCAACCCAATACGGCAAAGGGTGATCAATAACTTTCTGATAATCACTTGGATTTAGCGACTTACCATCTGAAAACAAACCGTCTTGAGAACGTTTATCTCGAGCTCCACCCTGAATCACTTTCAAGGCTTTCGCTAATTCCTGATCCATCGTTGCCGGGTTCGATATGGATTCCATAAAGAGCTCATCAAAGAGATGATTTGCCTCGGCTGAGTCAAGTACGTCACTGGTTTTATCTACTCCGAATTCATCTAAGATGACTTGAAGCTTCGATTCCAGCACATCTCGCACTCTATGCTCTACAGAGTCTTCCAGTACAAAGTTTAGAGCTCGCACGAGATGGGGCTGGCCAATACGATCAACACGTCCAATGCGCTGCTCCATTCTCATCGGGTTCCAAGGCATATCGTAGTTTACAATGACGTGACAAAATTGAAGGTTTAAACCTTCACCACCCGCGTCAGTAGAGATCAAAATTCGCGTATCACCAGCAAACGAAGTCTGTGCTCTTTTCCGCTCATGCATATCCATAGAGCCATTAAGCGTGACAACACTGATCCCCCTATCGGTAAAGAACTTCGTTAGCATCTGCTGCGTTGGCACAAACTCAGTAAAGACCAACATTTTTAGTTCAGGATCTTGCTCTTCTTGTTGAAGTTGATAGAGCCAGTCAATCAGTGCTTCTGCTTTAGTATCACTTTCTTTGGCGACGCATTCATTAGCAATATTCAACAAACGCTGTACATCAGCTTTCTCGTCTGCCAACGCTTGCTTGCTTGTTGCAATCAACTCATCTAATTGCGCTTGGCCATCAAGGTCCGCCCAGTCATCGGCAAAAGCTAGCGGAAGCTCATCTTCAATAACAGTATTCTCGAGTGACTGTAATCGCCTAGACAATGTCATTGCAATTGCTGCACTACTCGAGCTAACAAGGCGCTGCATCAAGATCATCAAAAAGCCAATAGCGTTTTGTTTTTGAGCTTTTGCTTGGTTATAGCCTTCTTTTACATACTCAGTAACTTCTTCGTACAAGTGTCTCTGTAAAGCATGTTTACTTTTCCAGGCCACAGGAATTAGCTCTGTCTTTCTAGGCTTAAATAATGGCTTACCTGTTCCGTCTATTGATATTCGCTTTTCAGTTCTTACGACATAGGGCTGAACACGTTCTTTCGTAACACTCGAAACATCAGGAAAAGCCTCTTTATCAAGTAAGGCCATAAGTCTGTGAAAAGCGTCACTCTTGCCTTGGTGAGGAGTTGCCGACAGCAGCAATAAATAGGGTGACGCTTCGGCTAAGCCTTGCCCTAACTTATAACGAGCAACGAACTCTGTACTGCCACCTAATCGATGCGCTTCATCAATGACAATTAAATCCCAACCAGCAGACAACAGATCATCGAACCTATGCTTGTTGTACTCATGAACTTGCTTAACCGACCAGCCTTTTCTGCTCTCAATTGGCTTTATGCTATCAACCGGACAAACAACCAAATCATGCCGAAGCCAAACATTGTCATTTTCATCGACAGGTTTATTCTCCCCGGGGATGAGCAGATGAAATGATTCCCCAAAGTGAGTACTCATCTCACTCACCCATTGGCTTACCAAGCCTTTAGGTGCACACACTAAGATTCGTTTAGCCATACCTCTTAGCTTAAGCTCTCGCATAACCAAGCCAGCCTCGATGGTTTTACCAAGCCCTACTTCGTCAGCAAATAGATAACGCACTTGCTTGCGCGACATCGCTTTGTCGAGTGCTTTCAATTGGTGAGGCAATGGAATGACATTTGATTCTACAGGAGCAAGCAGAATATCCTCTTTTTGAGCATTCGCAATTTTGGCTGCGATACCAATGTAAGAGAAAAAATGTGGGCTAGGCGATTTATCCATAGAAGTTTTAGACAAATCATCCGAAGAAACTTTTACAACGCTATCTTGTTGTTGGAGCCAAACACGATAAAAGCTCTGGCCCCAAAGGCCAGAGCTTTCTATCACTTTTACATATTGTTGATGGGCCTGACTCCAAGCCCAATCACCGACATTTAAAAGTGTTGCCATTACCACTCATCATCCTCGGTAGAGGTTAGTGTTAATGCGTTATCGTAGAACATCAACAGCTTCTCATCTTCCTGGAGAACCGCGGGTGGAATTTTTGCTGAGATATCCAAAATGGTTTGGAAGTCTTGAGCTTCCCAAGCAGTATTAAAACCAGCTCGTAGTGCTTCAGCACGTGGTTGCTTGATTTTTTTCTTAGATTCTTTGTAGGTTTCAAACTCTTTGAGCAGTGCTCGGAAGCGAACTTTCTCTAAATCCGCAGCTTTGTTTGGATCTGGTACGAACCAACGGTCTTTAGCTTTCGCAACAAGTTTAGGATCGCTCTTATCTAAGCCACGCATATCCTTGAAGTTAGTAGACAGATAAGTATGGATCTGAGATGGAACTTCATCCATACCATCATATTTGAGGAAGTTATGTTCTAGTATCTCTCTCAACTCTAGCAACTGTTCATTTTTGTTCCAGGATGTAATTTCACGTAAGAAAATAGGCTGAATATCCTGCTGAGTCATAGGTTTAAACTTTAGCATTTGCTTAAGCCATTCAATTGTACTAATTTCATCCTCAATTAGTATACTTAACTGAGTCGGGCTATTGGTATTGCTTCGTTTCTTATCGTAAACCGAAACTTGGTCAGCTAAAAAGAACATTCCATCCCTTTCAACATAATCTACAGATAACCTTTGATGAAATTCTGAAGCCGAAATTGGAACTAGCTTATTATGCTTAATAAACCAAGCAACGGTTCTATCAAACAGTACTTTAGCAGAACGCTCAGGCATAAAAGAAATCTCACCACTCTGAGTCTTCACTATAGGCAAAAACTCTAAATGAGCTTTTACAAAATCCCACACTGCGACTTCGCTACCATCGGATACACAAAACCTTTTTTCTAAATCGCTCGTCGGTTTATATGCTGAAATAACGAGATCTTGTTTAACTGCAGTTGTTGAAGTAACCTGCCTGTAACTACCTTGCTTTTTATCCAAGGCGGTTACCTCTGCAACGACAAAGCCAGCTTGCTGTAAAGCAACCTGAATTGCATTCCATACAGCCGCTTTGCTATTTGAAAACACAACAGTCATCCAATGTCCTTCTTTCAATACTCTATAGTATTCCTTGAAAGCTAATGCCATTAATCTTTGATAATCAGATATTTCTTTTTTTCTGCAACGATCGACTATTGCCTCTTTTTGAGCATTAGTCGTTACTTTATGCCATGACTCAACAAGGTAATTCAAATCTGAATAATATATATTTTCCCCAAACGGTGGATCGGTAAATATGTAGTCTATTGAAGAATCACTGACACCTAAACTCGTAACGCTACCACATGAAACTACAGCATTATTGTACTTAGGCTTGAAATCACTAAATACCTTACTTAACCTTTTTAACTTATTCTCCAAGTTATATCTAGGTGATGGTTCTGCGTTTTGGGAAGGAACGTAATAGACCCCTGTTAAATACTGATTGACGTGCGAATAAGCTCTCAAACGATATCTATTCAAAAGAGAAAACCCCCAAATAGATTGATCTAACCAATATAATAAAAAGCTTCTAATTCTATCTGATGGATAAGCATTTGCTTTACTCCATAAAAGTGAAAGGCTTATCAGTGCTCTTTTTTCAAAAAAATGGTGTACATGAGTAATCCCTGAGTAATCCATTCTCGCTCTTTCATGAGTCATATGCATTACAGGTAAAATATGTTTCGGGAAATCACTTTCAATTCTGGTATTTTCTATTAACTTCAAAATACGAAGATCATTCTCGTCTGGTTCTTTTTCTACTCTCGACTTACCTAACTTATAACAAATTAAGACCGGTTCTCTTTTTATCACTTCAACATTATCATTAATCTCTAAGTCAAACTTGGAAACTAAAACTTTATTTAGTGACTTCTTATTTAAGCTCGCACTACAAGAAGGGCAATTAAATTCACTTTTAACAAGTTTATTTTCGTGATCGAGAGCTTCTTTGAAAAAGTTTATTTCAGCAGCGCAATGCGAGCATGAAAACACCTGGCTCCAAACAGTGTACTCGATAGGAACTTCCGTCTCACCATCAGAGTGTAATGTCGTGTACATCCAACCCAGTTCTCTTCCAACCTCATCTAACAAGTCTATCCCTGCTTGAAAAAATTCATTGGTGTTAAACGGAGTATTATAGTTTGCACCTATAAAACTAGCTGCAGGAGACAAATCATTGAGAACTACTTTTCTAGCTCCCCATTCCGGAAGTTCTCGCCCCTCCTGCACATTTTGCTTCTCTATCTCGTTTTTAAATTCAGCTGTTGGTTTTTGACACCACTGGGCCGCTACCCCGGTCATACCTGAACCAGAAAAACCATCTAACACAATATCGCCTGGTTTTGTGTAATGCAGGATTGAGGGAACTATCGCTTTATGTGGTACTTTTGTATGGTATGAGTGAGCCATGTATAGAGGGTCTGTCTTACCAACAGATACATCCACCGAAACAGGCTCACGGTGATACTCTTCATCAGTTATAACTTTCTCGGATTCCCACTGCTTAACAAGTTCATCCATCCATGGATTCGGGCATACCGTATAATATGGTGGATCAGAAAGCTCCAAAATGGCTTCATCGGTTCCAATAGGAAAGCCTTCAATCGATCTAAATTCTGGATCTTTTAATTTCTCACGCAGTTGTTCGATGAAATGAGTACGTCGAGCTTCATCACTCTCAAAAGTCATCCCCAGGCAATCTACTGGCCCAGAGTCTTTTTTTTCGTTTTCAGCACCAAACAGGTTTTCTTGATTCATTATTTACTCTCGATAGAAGCCAGTAACTCACACTGGCTTCTTGTGATTAGGTTAAAATTGGATTAATCAATAATGATTCGCACTTTGCTGCTATCTTTGCCTTTGCAATGCTTATTAAGCAGTTCATCAAAGCGAGCTTTAACATCATCCAATGTTTGCGGCGTTCCTTTACCTAAACTAGCAACTAAATCCATTGTTGAAATTTTCACTTCTTCTAAGCCAGAAAGAGCCTCATTTACACCAGCAATAAACTCTTTACTCACTGGAGTTGATAAACTTCCCGAACCAATAAAAGCATTGATTTCACCGCGTTGGACTTCGGACAATAGATCCAGCTGCAAGAACGGATCAGCTAGCGTCGATTTTAAGCTTTGGGTCCACTCAGACAACATCTCGGTTAACTGCGTATCTAACTGAGCTAAACGTTCACTTGCTGAAGCTTTACTTCCCTCACTGCGCGGTGAGAAGTTAACTGGGTTTGGCGTAAACTCAATTGTTTTAGGGTCTATCGACTCCGCAACTTGCAAAGACGCCCAATCTGACCTCCATTGCTTAACCTGCTCTGCAGGAAGTAATGAAATACCAGACAATGCTTCTAACGTTTGCAGACGTTCATCGCCGATCAGTGCCACTTTCTCTTTATCCTGCTCCATTGTTAAACGAGCCGATTGGTACAAAGCAACATAGCGCTGAATATACGCTTTTTTAAGCTGTTTCAGATTTGCTAGCTGCGCTTGCTTAAAGCTTGACTCTAAGCGTGTGGTTTTATCTTCAATACCATCTCTAAGTGCTAGCGCCGCATCTCGCACATCAGATTGCCACTCATCATTCTCATCAAGAATGAGCTGAGCTTCTTTAAGATATTGAGCGTATTCGGCGAAGCTATCCACCACTTCCGAAAGTTGGTTAAAGCTCTTCCACTCTTTCAAAGTTTCTGCGTGCTCTACAATTGACTCCGCCGACTCTTTGAAGTTCTTGAGTTTACCTGGCGTATTGAAACGCTGCAGAGACTCAAGGAATGTTTTCGTTTTACCCAAACGATCTGCTAACAATGTCGCTTCGTTTTCAGCAAGGACATGGTTACCCCACAACATAAGTCGATGTTTTACAAGCTGCTGATCGTTAACGAGAGACTTAACTAACTTTTCAATCTCTTGCCCCATAGTACGGACAACACTATCATCACCTTGCTGGATTGAAGTCGCTAAGCCCTCATTCATCCCAAGTAATTCAAGGACAGCTTTAATAGCACTAACATTAAAGTCTTTTGGTACTTGGATGTGTTTGAAGTTTGTCAGTGTTTCAAAGTCGATCCCTTTGAGTGCATCAACATCACTTGCCGTAATGACTTTGCCCACTACCGATAGCTCTATCTCCCCTGCATGAACTAACGTTGCCAAAATCACAAGTAGCCATTCAGGCTCCAATCTGTAAGTACCTGGTTTGAAATATAGGCGAGCGTGAACGGCCTCTAGTAGCTCACTTTGGTTAACGACTTGACCATGGCCTTTTGCTGCGAGTACTTCTAGTACTGCTTGAGCATAACGTGAGCTTCTTGGTTTTAGCTTATCGCCATCAAGTAATTCAAGTGCATCAAGTACAGCGGTAGCACGTTTAGTTGCAGCGCCACCAGCTAAATAGCTCAGTACATCTTTACTTGCGACACTGATTGTATCTTCAGTAATACGCTGTGAGAACTTAGGGTATTCTGGCGCAAGAGACTGGAAGTAACCTTCCAGAATAAAGCTTGCTACCGCTTCAAAGATGTCTTTCACACTGCCATGGTCACTGTCTGCAATACCAGTGATATCGCGAACAGTTGCTCCCTTCAACCAGTCCATGATGGGCTTAGACTTACCATTGTATTGGACTTCAAATGCGTCTTTGATATTGGCTCGAATCCATTTAATCATCTCACCAAGATAGCCGTCCGCTTTGATCTTGTATGTCTGCTGTGCACTGCCTGTCGCTAGTGCACGTAACGCTACAGATGCCGCATAGTTCTTTAGAGATTGATTAAACTCTTCACTACGGTTCTTTAGAACAAACTGCACTTCATCTTCACGGATAAACTCTTTCTTTTGCTTCGGTGGGTTCTCAGGCTGAATGAAGTACATGTAGTAATCTAACTGAGGTTTCGCGGTTTCACGCTCGTTAGGAGAGCCAAGGAACAGCCATCCAGGACGACTAACGTTTCTGTCCAACCACTTCAATTCATGCTGCCACATCGCTGTTTTTGATTGTTGAGAGTCTGTTTGCTCTAAGATCTCTAACATTGCCGCTCTGTAAGCAGAGTTGATGCTATCTGGGGACAATCCTGCAGCTTTTGCTTCAATATGTGCATCAAAGTCTTCGGTCTTTTTCAGATCCAGATAAAACTGATCGTTGGTTTTGTTCTTAGAGAAAAACTGACCATTAACAGTACGGCGAACCTTAGTTAGCACAGTGACAATGTGATTCTCCAAGTTCTTACTCTTATCGCCAGGCATGATCTCGATGTTCTTCAAATACAAACATAAAGAGTCACGTAGTTCAGCTGCTGTTGCACCCATCTCTGCATAAATATCGCCTACCGCCATACGGTGGATCGCGAGACCTGCTACCAATCGTTTGGCAAACTCTTTCTCACCTGGAGTTGGGTACGCTTGATCAATGCGATCTACTAGAAGCTCACCTGTTTCAATGACTTGACCAACCTCAGGGTTAGTCTTCATGCTTGGCTCACTGCTTAGCTCGTTCCAGTAGGTATCGTAAGAAAAGATCCCCGGTACATCTTGAGGCACTTCGTCTTCCATCAATTCTTTCATCTGACGGGAAAGACTTTTCAGTACTTGACGATTTTCAAGACCGGCCATTCGCACTCGTTCGAACGTGTTGATGTAATCTGGGTGCACAGGGAACATACGAACAAACTCGTCTAAACGCTCGTTCATTTTGTCGTAATAAGGCGTAAACTTTTGCAGATATTCGCGAATCCATTCCTGTTGCTGGGCATCTTTCTTTAGCAGACGTTCAGCAACGACATATTTGATATCTTCACGAGCAATCAGTACTTGCTCTGCACGGTCACGAATTCGTTTTACTTCCTTAGATAGAAACTCTAGCTGCGTGCTATCAAAAATCGCTTCCTGAACACCAGCCATAAAGCGGAAGCGTGTACCATCAATAACCTCACCGATAACTCGAAGAATCGCGATGTCTAACGGTAGCTCCTGTTCATTTCGAGAGCGGAAATAATCTAGCATCTCATCACAAACCAAAAGCAAACCATGATCTGGATATTTTTCATGGAATGTGGCCATCATCTCTTCAAAATAAGGTTTGTGGTTTGAAGAGATTTCGGTCATCGGAGGGAATTCATAATCCACTCCCATATCGGCTAAGCCATCAGTCAAGTTTTGTGTAACGATATCAGTCAGCGCCATTTTTGATGCACCGATTTCGAATCGAATAACTTTAAACTTACCCGCAATCTTGTCTGCTGCACTGCGAACAACATCATTTGAAATATGGCTTGCTAAATCAGGGAATTCTGCGACTGCGGAGATAACAGACATCAAGTGAGATTTACCTGAACCATAGTTACCCACGATCCAAAGCGCTTTGTTATCGACTGACTCTTCATACTGAAGTTGTTCGATAATGACATTACTCAGCTTCTGAGACATCTTGTCTGAGATTACATATGACGAAACCAAGCCTACTGCTTTGTCATGGTCACTTGAGGTCTTAAGCTGAATGTTTGCTGTTACAGATTCGAACTGAATCAAGTCGCCGTACTTCTTCATTTCATTACTCCGTTGCAGGCGTCGATCACCTGGATATCGTTTAATTCTTTTAATGGATAAGTTTTATAATCTGGTTTACCTGGTTTGGAGTAAACCACTGACGTTTCTGTTATCTCTCCGGGCCATATGGCTACTACAGTCTTAGACTTAGCTATCCCTTTTAATAGCCTCATAGGGTCATTATCTAAAGCTGGCTCAAACAACACATCGAGCTTTGTAAGCCAAACAGAACTTCCGCAATCATTGGCAATTTTGTCAACTTCAGCTTCAAGTCGCCTAACTCTCTCTCTAATCGACAAACTAACTAGCTTACGAGCAAGCTCTTTTGAGAGGTTAACGAAACCAATAGAGTTGTTGAGAATTTCAGCCTCAATTTCGCGACGAAAATCCTCCGGGATTACCACAAATACTAACTTGAAGGAGCGATACTCTGCTTCTAAACATGCATTTTGAACATGTTGTAACAATTGCTCTGTCAGGCGAAAACTAGTAATAGATGTGCTCATGAGCAGTCCTTACCATCTAGACCACGTTTATCAACCTGATAACCGGGTGCCAACTGAATGTTTTCGACACCAAAAATCGATTCTACTTCCTTGAGCGCTAAATGATATTGGTTCGAATCAAGAACATGCGTTCTTGAGCAATCCACCGACCAATAACGGAGAAAATAACCAGCTAGAGCTGCTCGAATTTCAACTTTAAGCTCTCCATCAATCATCGCATAATCAAGTTCTATCGCTTCTTTAAATGAAGCACTTGGGTGTGGTATTAGTGTTAAATCGACAACCCTGTTCCACTGCTTATCTGAAGCTCGGGATTGATTTTCGCCTATTGAAGTACTTACGATGGATAGCTGCTTGAAACGAGTTGCAACAAAATCTCTAAAGCTTGATGAATCACGGTCATACGCTCGGACATGCCATCGCTTACCATTATTGACTAATGCATGAGGAACAATAATTCTCTTCTTACATCCTGACGACAAAGACACGTATTCGCATTCAACTGCTGACTTTTGAGTGATCGCGCGCATCAGTGTCGAAATCACATCCGCATTTGGGTGGACAAGACTCAGATTGTCGATACAAGATGAGCTGTGCACTACAGGCGATGACATTCCATCACCAAAACCTTTAGCTAAACCGTACAGGATAGATTCTGGTTCATGTTCAAACAGCGCTTGAAAACTATCTAACCGATGGTAAGACTTTGTCTGGTGGATCAGCTCCATATTCGCCGGAGCCAAATCCTTATACGTCGCGAAGTCCCTAGTTGCTGCTGCTAAACCAGTCTGAAACTTATCTATAAGATCCGCTCTACTAACTTCACCAAAATAATTCAAACTAAAGTCTATGAAAGCCAACCTTTCGCGCTGAGCATGAGAAAGCTCTTCAAGTTTTTTCATTTGAAACTTATGTTGTTTATCACTGTTTGCAATATACAACACCACACAGAACCATGCAATCAAAATGATTAGATCATGATATCACTATGACTCCTTCTTTTCTGAAACAATTCTTAGATATATATCATCTTCGTGCACCTACTACTTAACTCATTCTAAGGAGTGTTTCATGCACGATAACAACTACTATTTTGATGGTCCCGTCACCGCTGACAGGGTGCTCGACGCAGCCGCAGAAATCCTTGCAGCACGGGCCCTCCGAGGCGATCAATATTGCAATCCAGAACTCACTAAAACCTACCTTTCTTGCAAATTAAAAGCCTATGAGAGAGAGGTCTTTGCTGTAATGTTTCTTGACAACCAACATCACCTTATTTCATTTGAAGAGCTTTTCTTTGGCACCATTGACTCAGCCAGTGTCTACCCTAGAGAAGTGGTAAAAGCCGCATTAAAGACAAATGCCGCAGCAGTCATCTTTGCTCACAATCACCCTTCAGGGGATGCAACACCATCACAAGCTGATAAGCGAATCACTCAAAGACTAAAAGATGCATTAGCTCTGGTGGATATCCGGGTTCTCGATCATATTGTCATTGGGGATAGCGCCGTCTCTTTTGCAGAAAGGGGGCTACTATGATTCAGAAAAGATATGGAGACATTGCCTTAAACGATACCTTTCATCATTGCTTACTCGCGATTATCAAGCAGTATGATATCCCTAGTCATGCTCAGCGAATTATTCTTAACTGTAGAGAAACAAGCTACTACAGAACCAAAGAAGGGCTACATCCTGTTGAAATTCAATTCTACCGAACATCCCTATCTACTCCCTGGCAGCTTGTCTGCTTAACCAGCTTCTCCTACTCAGGAACCCAAAGCCTAGAATTAGAACCTGAGCTTTATTTTCATTTACCTAACCTTTGGTGCTACCAGCCAGATTGTGGGTCAGTAAGTCTTGAACACCCAAAAATCCAAACGCTATTAAAAGCATGGATGCAAACCTTAGCCTGTCATTTAACGCACGGTAATTATGATGATATTGAACTCACAATGACCAATACATTTGAAGCCACTTTGTAAACCGAACCCACGTTATCACCAACATTAGGAAACGTAATATGTCGACTCTAAACTTTGCCCCGCCATCTCTACCAGTATCAAAGCAACTCCAATCATTACTTAGTCAATACTGCCAAAACACCTTTCCTTTAGAAGAAACCAAGACCACCAGCTCTACAATCACAATTAACTTTCGAGACAAGAGTTATAGTGCAGAGGAAGGGGGTTACCATCCTGTAGAAATAAGCCTCAACATAAAGGAAGACCACACGCTAGACATTCTCTACATCACTGACTTTGCCTATATGGGTAACTACTACCCAGAACTAGAACGCTGCATAGACTTTGATTTTGGGAATCAAGTGGTCTTTACAGTGGCAACCGGGTGGCAAAGCATTCGCTCTGAAGGGATTGATGAACTTTACAAAATGTGGGAACAAAACTTTCTACACTACATCGAAATAGACTGCTTCGATGAGATAGTCGTGTCACAACCGCGTTAAATTTCTAAAACTTGGTTTTCCACTCTTCCGTTTGCTCCGTCTCGTACTGAGATCTTTTCAAGAACCCAATCTTCAACCTCACTTTCTACCCATGCCGCACATCGATAACCAAGCGGGACAGACTTAGGAAACTGACCAGCATTCATCAACTTATATACATACGAACGGCTCAAGCCCGTCATTTTAGTCACTTCTTTCATTCGAATTAGTCTCATTTTTCTTTCCTCATGAATTATTCGTCATAAGGAGGGAGCTAGTTGTAAATTTTCCGGGCTCACACTAAGGAGCACTTATGTCCGATCATAAAGACCTATTCACCACATTAGAAAACGAGATACGCCAAGCTCCCATGAGCGAACGTACTCGCGAAAAATTACTCAATAACCTTAAACAAGTAAGAACCACAGAACTCAATATCCTAATCACAGGAGCTACTGGAGCCGGGAAAAGTTCTACGATAAATGCCCTATTCGACATGGCGATTGCAGAAGTAGGTACAAGCTGCGAGCCACACACCCAGGGGATCAGCCAATACCACCTAAACAATCTGGTCCTATGGGACAGCCCTGGCTTGGGGGACGGAGTCGAAGAAGATGAGCAACACGCCCGCTTACTGGAAAAGACATTGAGAGCTAAAAACGACCAAAAGCGCTTAGTCATAGACTTAGTCCTTGTCGTTCTTGATGGTGGCTCACGTGATCTCGGAACTCCAATAACTTTAATCAACGACGTACTTATACCTGCATTAGGAAAAGAGGCTCAACACCGCCTAATCATTGCCATCAATCAAGCGGACAATGCTCTAAAAGGAAGCCAAGCCTGGGACCACAAAAACAATACCCCTACGTCAGCTGCAAAAGCTCATCTAGAAGCCATGGTGAACTCCATTCATCGCCGTGTACTACGGGCTACAGGAGTTTACTTAAAACCGATTTACTACGTCGCTGGTCACTATAATGGCACGACCAAACAACGCCCCTACAACCTCTCCAAGCTGTTGTATCTGATTGTTGAACGCCTACCAAAAAATAAACGGCTCCTACTAGCGAATCGTACACTTTCCCCTCGACATGAGAATTGGAAAGACAACGATGCCAGTGATTACAACAAGAAAACCAGTTTTAGCTTATGGGAAGCCATCTTCGATACGACAACTAAAGGTGCAGAGTATGGGGAGGAGATAGGAAGCATCTTTGGCACCACAGGCCAACACATTGGGAAAGTCATAGGAGGCACGCTAGGAGCCTGCCTAGGTGGCTTGCGTTACATCTTCGGCTGGTAGGTAGTCTCATACAGCCCAACCTCACAAACCAACAACCTCTTCGACACAAGTTGTCGTAGCCATCTTTTAGTATCAACTCATTGAATAATAGATAAAGGATATCTCTCATGAAACCTATTGTACTTACCGCAGCACTAACACTGCTTATGACCTTAACTGCATCTGCTGAGGGCTACAAAGTCGAATACAAAGACATCAACACCCGATGGGGACCAAAGACGAAAATATTTGTAACGTCCCTCTTTGACTACTCAACTGTCTTCGGTATTGAAGTTAACCGAGGTAACTGTGAAGTCGCTAGACCTGAAACACCAAAGATTACCGTCAACAAGAATAAGTACAGTCAATCTGAAGGGTTGCTCAAAAACATGAGCAACCCTGATTACAAAAAGCCATCCAATAATAGCAAGTCTGGTGGTGTGGAATGGCTTCCTTATCCCGAAGTCGATTTGAAGTACGGGGAGTCTACTGGTTATGTCACAACAGCGCCCTGTAGAGTCCTACAAATCGATATTCACTCTAGTGAAGGTAGCTACCGCTTTAATGCGGATTAAACACCTGAAAGGCCACAGGGGCCTTTCTTTTTTTGTCTTCTTACTTACGACTACTGTGGAAGTTTTTTCCTTTATCCCCAAAAGGCTTACTTTCAAGTTTTGCTAAATAGCTGACACGGTAAAAAGCCTGATTGTATTGGTTGTAAAAAGTCTCCGTATCTAGTCGCTTATTAATTTCATAAGTACCGTTATTAGGGAAAAAAATCGCACCACTTGCTTGCCCGACCGTAATACCGATTGCACTTGCCCAAGCCTTAGCGACCATCCCTGAAATGTATTCACCCGTAAGGTCATCGTAAGGCCCTATTCCTTGAAAAACATCACCATTTAGCAATACGGCTACGTGATAGTGAGGATACACTGAAGTGACCACCTCTCTACACCAAATAAATCGAGGTTGAGAGTGACGATTGTGTTTCTTACGTTTTAGGTAAGCACACATGATCGCTTTGAAGGACTCTTGGAACTTAGTAATCTGCTTGCCAATCACCCTATCAATCGGATAGCTCAGGGGGTAATGTAAATCAAATCGTATAAGCAGAGTTCGAGGGTATTGGTTTAATGCATAGTCAAATGTTAGCTTCGTTGAGTGCAAGTAATCATTATCAAGACGACCGTTATGTGAGTTGCAGCTTAATAGCATACCGTCTATGTAACGCTTGTCTGTACCGTAGTTGTTCATTTCTATCATTCCTATTGGTTAGTGTTCTCCATAGGTAGATAGGTTGTTGTAATTAATTAGATAAGATTAAAGGTAATAATATTATTACCGACAGTTTTTCATCCCTGACCTTTAGTAAGGTTCCTTTGCATAGTAAGGGATGATCTTAGGTACAAACTTGTAAATATTGCTCTGATAAAAACTAATCGGTAAAAAGCAACGCTTTATCATTTGATGAGTTGTACCGTAAACTTAGGTGACAACGTTTCAGTTCCGGCCTCACTGATTGCATGTAAAAAATCTCATCACAAATTTTCTTAGCCCGATGAGAGAGCAGCTCTATCATCTCAGCTTTATATTTGTCGTTAACCTTCACGTTGGTAAACCCAAGAGCAATATACCGTCGATAGAACTCAATTGTACTAGAAATTGATAGCTTGCCTTTGTTAAGAAGACCTACAAAATGTTTCTCTACCAGGTAATCAATTTGAAGTGTCATATTACTCGTGACTTGTTGCTTGTTAAGCCAATAGTAAACAAACCCCTCCAAAGACCCTCCTCTCAGGACTTTGTTTTGAAAATCATAACCCCGACCGCTAAAGTCCATTAACGAAACTATCGTATTAGTTCTTGGTAAATCCATTCTCAAAACAATCTTAATTTGAGTCTTTCCCAGACTCCTAAGATCCAAAAAGTACACAGCCCGATGCTTGCCTATCAACTGATGGGAAATCCCCGGAATATAGTATGAAAGTAAGCCTTCTTGCCTAAGTTTTTTCACTATTGATTGGATTCGATTCATCGTACACCCCATCCAGTAAGACAGCTCACTAAAACTAACAGAGTCTACCGTTCCAGCTTGATCTGCTTTACTTGCTAGGAGTATTAACAACAGTCGGTTTGCTAATTTCACTCTTCTAGAATTAGTTAAACACAAGCTTTGCAACCTCGCTTCAACAAAAGGTTCAAAATTCCATTTCAATGTTTTGTTCCATAGCGGAAACAGTTCAAGGTTGATTTTGTAACTAGAAACAGGCCTCCCTGGCTTTCTAGGTTCTGTGGAGGTTGAAGCATGCTCTATTATTCCAAGCTCTTTTAGTTGAAACAGACTCTTCAATATTTGAGGTTTACTAACTCCGTAATCCCTCACCATATCCAATAATGGTTTATTGTATTTTTTGTGGTTCTCAGCATCTTTGAACATCAAAATCAGTAGCATCTTTGATTCAGCATCCAACTTAGGAATGTGATGATAAAGTATAAATTCCAATTCAAACCTCAATTAAAGTCACATTTGAATGGTATTTATAACAATAAAAAGGACTATGTCATGTGACATAGTCCTCAGACATAGTCATAAATATCTCGTAATATTAACATTTACAATCCATATGCAACATGGCAAATCACTTTGAGAAAACTAAATAAATTTAGCTACAACAATGAAGATCATGTTAGTTGGTTAGATGACTATCTGCGGAAAGTTGATAGACTTCCATTAGTACAAGAACACTATTTTATCCTTGTGCTTTCAGGTGATAATAAAACTATAAAAGAGAAGTTCGAAAATTTAGTAGAAGCACTCCATAATAGCGCTGAAGGTAGGGAGATCTGGCGACGTTTAAACAATGCATGGCTCAAAAAACTAAGAAGAGATAATGCTCGCACCAATGGCACTAAGTTCTATAGTTTTGAGCTAAGTACTGAATTCGAAAAAAACCTTAAAAAGCTAAAAAAACTCACCGGTAACAGCACATATAGAGACATTTTAGAGTCACTGGTAAACAACACTTTAATAGAATTTCAAAATAATCAAGATTTGAATCAAGAGACAAAACCAATCAGCTCACCCAATATCAACAATCTTGAACAATTTGCTGCAAGTCTGGAAAAATTAGCCCCGGAAGAAACCGGAGAATTACAATCCAAAGCCGAAATGCAAAAAATATCCACCGATCATCTGAGGTTCTAGTCCAGCCCTAACAATTAGCAGTATCATTAGCAGTATTTAATTTATCAAATAAAGAATAAAAGCTATAAAAACAAATAGATAAAGACTTAATTCAGATGACGCCAGCCCACCAAACGTTTGGAAAAGGCCACCTTCGGGTGGCCTTTTTTGTATCAACTAAAATAGTCTCTTTTTTCAAACATTCATGCTTTCTGAAATCTTACTACATGGATTACCGCATACCTTTGGCCCATGTAGGTTTACAAACTCGTTGAGTATTAATCAGTAAACAAGAAGTTCATAAGTACTAATCAAAAAGGCAGAGAGCATGGTACTAAAAGCCCTGTAACTTAAAAGTCTTCTGCTTACCTATCCTTTCTAAGAGATAACTAGATCTAAGTCTAAAGTCTATACTCATCTCCCTCGATGAATTGATTGATGTATTCATTGTTAGTCCCTACTCGCTTGTTTCATTACAACTCTATAGATGTAATGACTACAAACAGTAGTTACAAAAAATAATGTAACTCTAATCACAAAGTAACCTTAGATATTGAACAGAAACACAACATATATAGATTTTTAAATTTCAAAATGAAAATATTGTTGTGAAAAATTAAGTTGCTGGAATTATTACAGTCATATTAGTGAGCATTGTAATGAATTTTGAAGAAAGTAAATTGAATGACGAACACGTTAATCAATACACACCGCAAATCAATGGTGTGTTAACAAAGAAAGGAAAACCCCTTAGTAGTCTGAAGGTTAGCCTTAGTATTGGTTTAAGCACGTCAGGGAAATCAATAGACTTATCAACATTCACAGACAGTACTGGTCGCTTTGAGTTTTCTCCAGTCTATGAAAATAAAAACATCATAAGCACTCCTCTTATTGAACACTATGTAACTATTGTTTTAGTCGCAGAACTCAGCAATGATGAAAGTACTATTATTTGGGAAGGAAGCTTTGATGGTTATAAAATAGAGGATTACGTAAAAAATAACATGGCTAACCTTGCTTGTGACACTGAGAACCCTCTTAAGTACTTTGCTTTTTCAATTGATGATGAAGAAAACGATGACTACTACGTGAACAGCCAATGTAACTTATTTGGTTATATAGACTCTGACTTGTATGGAAATTAAATAATGCACTCATGATGCAACTCCAGTTCCTATGTCTCCTCTTTGGCCATTCATTCACGGGGGCATTGAGTATCGGTTAGAAGGAGGTTCTGGTATCGACTTCCACGCTCATGGACTAGAAAAAAATCTGTTCCGGGTTATGTCAATAACGCTACAAGTAATGAGTGATCGGCACTACAATCTAAGCCTTAAACTTATCTAGAACGCAACGTATTTCTTGACTTCAACAATAGATATAACGCTCGGATGACTGATGGTTGGGTAAGTAAAATAGTCTCTTCAACTTTGACTTTACTAAGAATTTCAGGTCTGGGTCATATAATACAACAGATGCGACCGTAGGCCTTGCTACTTGGGTTCAATTAGCTAATTTCAGAGCTAAAAAATGAACGTAACGAACACGTACGCGGTATTATAGGCCACATAAATGTAATGTCAGGCAATGCGGAAATTAACCTATCTAATATTACTTGTAGAGCAATAAAGCTTTGTTTTTCAAGGTTAGTAAAAAGGCTAGACAGTCATGCTAGTAACGTATTAAATACCCTGGAGTAACAATAAAATAAATTAGCCATCGTTTTATATATACGCTTCATCGGTCTTAAATTATTTGAATGATAAATAATAAAAGTGCGAAGCTATTTTGCTTCGCACTTTTATTGAGTCCAGCACGGCTAACTATATTAGAAGCGATACTCTACACCTAGTGATGCTTGGTTAAAGTCTGTTTCCGTGTTTGCACCGTTCGCGACATTCTCCGCATTGAGTTCTACGTCGTACCACATATATTCTGCGTTAACTAAGAAGTTATCAGTAACTTTAAAACCCACACCGGCACCAGCGAATACACCTTCATCATCTTTGTTGCCTTGGAAGCCCGCAACGTTGTAATCCGTCGAGTACCACATTTGACCGCCTTTTGCGTAAAGGTCGACACGATCAGCAATGGGAGCGGTAACTTTTAGAGCCGCGGTATAGCCGTCCGTTTCGGCATTTGCTAGGTTATTACCATAGCTACCGAAATCAATGTAACCACCCTCCAACGCTAAGTAAGGATTAAAACGGTAACCAACTAAACCTTGAATAACATCGCTGTCATCATCAAAGTCATCTTGTCCATCAACTTTTAAGTAACCGTAGTTGGCGCCAACATACACACCATGATCGTTGGAGTCCGCAGCATGTGATAAAGTACTAAACGTTGCTAAAGAAAAAAGGCTAATCAAAGTAACAACATTGCTTTTCATTTCGTTCTCCTAATATAAGTTCCATTGAAGGTTCGAATAGTAAAGAGCAAATGCAATGCCAACTTTAAATTAATGAAAAATATATTTAATTTTATAGAATACTGACAATCCTCTAAAGATCGCCGAACAAAAATAGAAAAAAAGAGCTGTCTGTTTACTTTATATAAACAATACTAAATTGAGGTTAATCGCTGATGTGAAAAAGATTCTTGTTAATTTGTAGATTTTTCAAAGAAATTAAATAAACATCTAAAATACTCTTATAGATTAATCAGTCAAAAAATGCTTAGCTAGTTTTTATAAGAAAGGAAGCTAATCACACATACGTTGCATCTTACTTTGCTTCAAGCCATGAATATTCTACTCTTTGCCTAAGCAGAGTTTAATGGAACTGAAGTATGTTAAAAGGCAGTGAATACCCTTCTATTCGAGCATTAAGGACGTTTGTCGCGGTCTCTAATTACCTCAGTTTCTCTAAAGCAGCGGATGCACTATGTATTACGCAAAGCGCAGTAAGCAAACAAATCGCATCGCTGGAGCAATTGGTGGGTTTACCTTTAATACAAAGAGGGGCGAGTGGTATTGAGTTAACCGAAGAAGGCAAGCGTTATCTGCCGCAAGTCACAGAAGCTTTGGAGCTTATTCAGCATGCAACTGCCAACTTAATCCAGTCAGATTCAAAGCAAGAATTACTCACCGTGGACGTAACCCCTTCTTTTGCCAGTCTTTGGTTGATACCTAATATTGATGACTTCCACCAGCAACATCCTAACATCCGAGTAAGAGTCTGTACCGGGGATGGGAACGTCAAAGATTCGAGCAACGAAAGTGACTTACATATTCGCTGCCTTCCATTATCCACACATTATGAATACAGCCACTTACTGTGCGAAGAAACATTGTTATTAGTCGGTTGCACAAATGCTCCTGCAATTGAGAGTGTGCACGCTGTTAGTAATTATCCGTTTATACCTCAAATCACTCGCCCTCAGCTATGGGAGCAATTTAAAGCGGTCTACACTGTAGAATCTCCCGTTACCTATCAACCTGTAGGCGTCGAACATTTTTACCTAGCTTGCGAAGCTGTCAGAATGGGAAAAGGGCTCGCCTTGCTTCCTGATTTTATGGCGCAGTATTCGATTTTAAGAGGGGACATTCAGCATGTTCTCAACCTCTCTTTACAGAGCGGTTATGGTTATTACGTGATGATTCCAAATTATCGACTTTCAGCTAAAAAAGTAGTGGCATTTCACGAATGGCTGAAGAGCAAGCTAAGTTAATGTTGTTTCTTTAAACTCGTTTAGGTAAACCAAAACAACTCAAAGACTTCGGTATCTGTCTGCTCAAATTTATGGCATTCTCATCCATACTATTTAAAAAGGATAAATGGATAGTAGGATATGGACAGCAACACGCCAAGACTCTCTTTACGCACCATTGAGCCGACCGATTACCCAGAGCTCGCGGAATTAATGGACCTTGTTTTTCCTGATGTTGGTGGCTCATGGCCACGCCTGACCATCATGGATCTTATTCATCAGTTTCCTGATGGACAAATCTGTATTGAGGACAACGGAAAAATTGTCGGCGCAGCGCTAACAATCAAAGTGGACTACAACCGATTTTCACTTCCTCACCTGTACACCGACATCATCACCGAGAACAACGTCATCCAAAACCAAGTGACCGGTGACGCCATGTATGGTCTCGATGTATTTGTTCACCCGGACTACCGTGGGCTGCGTTTAGGTCGCCGTCTGTATGATGCGCGTAAAGAACTTTGCCGGAGTAAGAATTTCAAAGCAATTTTAGCCGGTGGTCGCATCCCGAATTACCACAAATATGCTGACGAACTGAGCGTGGCTGAATACATCGACAAGATAAAACGCCGTGAGCTTCACGATCCTATTTTGTCTTTTCAGCTTGCAAACGACTTCGATGTCAAACGTATTATGCGTGGTTACTTGCCAGAGGACAGTGCTTCTAAAGGCTACGCAACTCTGCTGGAGTGGGATAACTTTTTCTACGAAGAGGATATTCAATCCGTACACGATGTAGAAAAAACACTGATTCGGATTGGTGTTGTGCAATGGCAAATGCGCGCCATGAATGACTTAGAGGACTTGCTCGATCAGGCTGAGTTCTTCATCTCTTCTCTTGCGAACTACAAAGCCGATTTCGCCCTATTTCCTGAATTCTTTAACGCGCCGCTGATGGGCTTGCAAAACGACCAAAATTCCGTCGAAGCAATTCGCTTTTTGGCTAGCTTTACAGAAGAGATCAAAAACCGCTTCTCGCAGATGGCAGTCACCTACAACATCAACATTATTGCTGGCAGTATGCCCGTCATCGAGGATGGCAAACTGTATAATGTGGCCTACTTGCTGCAACGAGATGGTGAAATTAACGCTCAATATAAAATCCACATCACGCCCCATGAGCAAAAAGACTGGGTGATCGACGGTGGTGACAATGTTCAAGTGTTCGAAACCGATGCGGGCAAAGTCGGCATACTGATTTGTTATGACAGCGAGTTCCCAGAGTTGGGAAGAATGCTCGCCGAACAAGGCGCACAAATTGTGTTCGTTCCTTTCTGGACAGACACAAAAAATGGCTACCAACGAGTACGAATCTGTTCCCAATCACGAGCCATCGAAAACGAATGCTACGTTGCAATTGGGGGCAGTGTCGGCAACTTACCTCGTGTTGATAATGTCGATATCCAGTACGCACAATCTGCCGTATTCTCACCGTCGGATATCTATTTCCCGCACGATGCGACCTTGACAGAAGCAAGCGCCAACACCGAAATGATAATCTTCGCTGATGTTGATTTGACTAAGTTGAAACAGCTTAATACCGAAGGCTCTGTCACCAACTTACGTCATCGCCGCCTTGATTTGTATGGCGCATTCACCAAAGCCAAAGAGTCATAAGGATCTCCCTAGTTCGCCGCTACCAAAGAGCGTGGCGGCGAGTAAAGCCAGCTGCAGGTTGATTCTGCGCAATTATCAGAGGCATGTCAGTTTTTCTCAACGGTGAGAAACAAGAATTGACCCAATAGGACATTCGGAGTATCACTCCAACTTCGTTCCGCTTTTATTAGGGGAAAGCTTTTGGAACATATTAACGAACTTCTCGTGTCAATGAAGCCTTTGCTTGAGCAATACGGCTACGTTGCGCTGATTGTCAGTATATTTCTAGAAGGGATAGGTATCCCGATGCCTGGTCAATCACTGATGATCGCGGCATCTTTGCTCTCGTCAGAACAAGTCATGAACCTAAGTATGGTAATGATGGTATCGTGGCTGAGCTGCTTTTTGGGTAATACCTGTGGTTACCTAATCGGCTATTACTTTGAAGGCTGGTTGGATAAAAAAGGCTACATTTCCGGCCCGAAGATGCAAACGCTTCAATTGACTATCCAGAAATACGGCCCTACGTGCTTGGTCGTCAGCCGCTTTATTGAAGGAATGAAGCAATTTATGCCTCTTGCATGCGGTATCGCGAAAATGCCACGTAGAGAGTTTTTGCTCGGTAACGCCCTCGCGGCGACGGTTTGGGTATTGGTATTCAGCTTGTTAACTCACTTTGCATTTGAACATTTAAGCGTGTTGAGCAACCTGTACACCGAATACAAATATCTGGTATGGGCATTTGCTGCTGTCTTATTTACGTGGATGGTTTTAGGTATTGTTAAACGCAAAAAAGCCAAATCAATGCAATAACGACAGTCTCTTCATTAGCGCATAACTAAAGCTCGTGGTATCAGTGAGATACGCAACACGAGCTTTTATCTTTTTCTTTACGTGTAAAATTTAAACAGCCATTTAGACGTCTAGACGTTGACAATGTAGAAATGTGATATTAGTCTGCTCTTCTCTCTTATCATTAACATTGTCGTTTACATGTCCGGTTCCCAACAAACTACTAAAACAGTTGCACCGTCTGCGGTCGCACTGATCCCATTAATTGTATTCCTTGCGCTATTTATTGGCGTAGGCACTTACTTATCTTTGCAAGGCGTGGAATTTGCCTTCTACCAGCTGCCTGCACCCATCGCGGTATTACCAGCCATCATCATTGCGTTTCTTTTAAGTAAAGAGAAACTTAACCGCTCAATCGAACACTTCATGCGTGGTGTTGGCCACCCAGACATCATCGCAATGTGTATGATCTATCTGCTTGCAGGTGCCTTTGCTGCGGTAGCAAAAGCCTCTGGCGGTGTTGATGCAACAGTGAACCTTGGTTTATCCGCTATTCCAACCAGCATGATTTTACCGGGCATTTTTCTGATTTCTGCTTTTATCGCAACAGCAATGGGGACTTCGATGGGTACCATCGCAGCCGTTGCCCCCGTAGCGTTGGGTATTGCTGAATCAGCAGGAATGAGCTTACCGTTAACCGCAGGCGTTGTACTGAGCGGCGCTATGTTTGGTGATAACCTTTCTATCATCTCTGACACCACCATCGCGGCGACACGCTCTCAAGGTTGTGAGATGAAAGACAAGTTTAAAGAGAACATTCGTATTGCTTTACCTGCGGCGTTGATCGCGATTGCAGTGTTCGCTTTCAACAGTACTGCGACTCAAGTGCCTGCAACTGGCGATATTGAGTGGCTAAAAGTCTTGCCGTACATCACTATTTTGATCCTAGCGGTATCTGGTGTGAATGTGTTTGTGGTTCTGTCGATTGGCATTCTTTTGGCTGGCGGCGTGAGCTTGGCATCGATTGACAATTACGGACTAACTAATCTAGCCCAAGACGTATACAAAGGCTTTGGTAACATGCAAGAGATCTTCTTGTTATCCATGCTGATTGGTGGCTTGAGTGAACTGATGCGTCGCCAAGGTGGTCTTGCTTTTCTAACAAATTTCGTTAGTAGCCTTATCCACGCGTTTGGCTCTAGTCACTCTAAGCATGCGAACAGTCGTGCAAGCGAGCTAGGTATTGCAGGTTTGGTATCAATGGTCAATGGCTGTACGGCAAACAACACCGTAGCCATCATTGTATCGGGCAGCGTTGCTCGCCAACTGGCGGAAGAGAATAATGTCTCTCCTCGCCGCTCAGCAAGCTTGTTAGACATTTTCTCATGCGTGGTGCAAGGCGTGTTGCCTTACGGTGCTCAAGTACTACTGCTAGGTTCCGTGTTCAACCTCTCGCCACTTGAAGTAGTTGCCAATTCTTACTACTGTTTTGCATTAGCGATAGCGGCTGTTGTCGCGGTGTTTATCAAACATCCCGCTCGTCAACCTGTAGCGCAAACTGAGAACTAACGACAAATACCGAAAAGGCTCCGATGGAGCCTTTTTACTTTCCTTTCTTCTTTTTTTCTTTTCCGCGAGCAGATTTACTTCAAAGCTGAACGCAAACTTTGCGCACTGCGTAAAGGAATCGCAAAGCGATGCGCCACATCGCGTAGAGCTTCCACCTGAGCCGCGTTACTGATTGCTAATTCGCCTGCCACATCGAAGTGGTTATTCTCAAACCCCACTCTAACATCGAATCCAAGTAACATCGCACTCGCTAAACAGTCTTGCTCTCGCGCACCAAAAGCACAAATGGCACATCGAATTTCTTCCTCGACAAAACGCGCCAAATTCAAACCTCGTAAATCCCATGGCGAAGACTGTTGAGCTTGGTGATAACGCCCTAACACCACTAATGCATGCTGATGCGTTTTAGGTAACACGCCCGCATCACGCAGTTGGAAATAACGTTCAATGTCGGTTGCATCGTAGAGAATAATTTGGCTCACGATGTTGTGTTCTGCCACCCAATGGAAAAAGGCATGCCCTTCTTTCTCACTTGCGCGATCAGGGATTAACTCCCTCAATGCAAAAGAAGCCGCTTCTGGTTTCACAGCTTTAACTAACGCCATCTGTTGTGGCGGAGAATACAAGCCCACCGCCTCTGTGGTGAGCTGTACCATCATGTTTTGTCCCACCGCTTCTTTCACGGCATGGTAAATTGCCATGTTGTCGTCGATGTCTAATGAATGACGTCCGTTGGCGTCTCTAGCATGTAAATGGATCATGGCAGCCCCTAGCGTTTGACAAGCGATAGCCTCTGCAACCAGTTCGTCTGTTGTCATGGGTAAGCTGGCGTGATCGTGCTTAGTTTTTCTTGCACCGTTTGGGGCCACGATAATGGCGATAGGTTCTCGCAAATATTGGTTTGCTACTTCCATGTCTCCGCCACCTCTTTTAACGTTAATGAGAGTTTACCGACTAGTTCATCAATATGATGAGACTGAATAATGAATGGCGGTGCGAGCAAAATATGGTGCCCATTAACGCCATCAATCGCTCCGCCCATTGGGTAGCACATTAAGCCATTTTCCATTGCTCGCTGTTTGATGCGTTTGTCTGCCAATGTGGCTTTACTCAGAGGCGCCTTGCTTTCTTTATCCGCCACCAGCTCAATGCCAAAAAACAAGCCTTTACCACGAATGTCGCCAATGTACGGTAAATGGGCCAATGCAGAAGTAAGCTCATTACGCAGCAAAGCACTTTGCTGATTCACCGCCGTTAATAAATCATCTTGGAAGATGGTTTCAATTGTTGCCACGGCAGCAGCGCACGCCACAGGGTGCGCCATAAAGGTATGACCGTGTTGGAAAAAACCGCTTCCATCAGCAATAGCTTGATAGACTCGATCATTCGCAACCACCGCGCCAATAGGTTGATAGCCCGCACCAAGCCCTTTAGCCATACACACCAGATCGGGTTCTGCCTCTTCTTGCTCAAACGCAAAAAAACTGCCACTGCGTCCAACGCCACACATGACTTCATCCAAGATCAATAACACATCGTATTGGTCGCATATTTCGCGAATACGCTTGAAGTAACCTTGTGTGGCAGGCACAGCTCCAGCGGTGGCTCCCACAATGGGCTCAGCGACAAAAGCCATGACATTATCAGCCCCCAACTCAAGAATTTTTGCCTCTAGCTCATTCGCCGCTCGCAATGAGTAATCCAATTCCGACTCATGACTCTGCTGATAACGATAAGCATAGCAAGGGGCGATATGATGGCTCGGGTGTAAGATGGGTTTGAACGGTTCACGTCGCCATTCATTACCTCCGACAGCCAGAGCCCCCAAGGTATTACCGTGATAACTTTGCTGACGCGCGATGAATTGCTTTTTCTCTGGCTTACCTGATTCCACGAAATACTGCCGCGCCATTTTTAGTGCCGACTCCACCGCTTCTGATCCTCCACTGACTAAATACACATGGTTGAACTGTTCAGGCATGTACTGACAAATCAATTCTGCTAGGCGCTCACTGTTGTCACTAGTAAAAAATCCAGTATGAGCAAATGGCACTCGCTCGATCTGTTCCAACATGGCTTTTTTAACGGCGTGATGACTGTGGCCAAGGTTTGATACCGCAGCACCACCACAAGCATCGAGATACTGCTTTCCATGCTTATCGAATAGATAAACACCTTCACCTCTATCGATGATTGGTAGCGTGGCATGGCAATGACGGTGAAATACGTAAGACATTTGAGTCCCTTCCAATGTGTAATACTTGCACACATCATCAGGAACAAACCCAAACGTGACAAGAGAATAAATCTCACCCTCTATGAGCTTTTGGAATGCCACAAACCAAAAACACCAAAACCCTTGATATTTAAACAATAAAATAAAAATAGGCCAGCTTTTTTAAAGGCTGGCCTATGGGTAACCCAAAGCTAAAAACAGAATCGTTTTACGAGTTTAGTGCCTGTTCTAAATCGGCTAGAATATCGTCAATATGTTCAATACCCACCGATAAACGAATCATCTCTGGAGACACACCAGCTTGTTTTTGTTCTGCTTCGCTCAATTGACGATGAGTCGTCGATGCAGGATGGCAAGCCAATGATTTTGCATCGCCAATGTTCACCAAACGCTTAAAGATTTTCAAAGCATCATAAAAACGCACACCAGCGTCATAACCATCTTTTAAACCAAACGACAAAATCGCAGAAGGCTTACCTTTCATGTATTTTTCGGCGAGATGGAAGTGTTCAGAACTTGGCAATCCGGCATAACTTACCCAACTGACTTTGTCATTCTGTTCCAAGAATTCAGCCACTTTGAGTGTGTTCTCGGTATGGCGCTCCATACGCAGCGGTAACGTTTCTAACCCTTGCATAAGCATAAATGCATTCATCGGTGATAATGCGGCTCCGGTATTACGCAGTGGTACGGTACGCGCACGCCCGATAAATGCCGCCTCACCAAACGCTTCGGTATACACCACGCCGTGGTAAGAAGGTTCTGGTTGGTTGAAAACAGGAAAGCGGTCTTTGTGCTGTGCCCAAGGGAATTTACCGGAATCCACAATCACGCCACCTAATGTGGTGCCATGCCCACCAACGTATTTAGTGAGAGAGTGAACTACGATATCCGCACCAAATTCGATGGGTTTGCAAAGCACTGGCGTCGCAACGGTGTTATCCACAATCACAGGTACGCCTTGTGCATGAGCAAGCTCCGCCACACGTTCTAAATCGATGATATTGCCCGCAGGGTTCCCAATGCTCTCGCAGTACACCGCTTTGGTATTTTCATCAATTAATTCGGCCAAACTTTCTGGCTTGTCATCTTTAGCAAACTTCACCTGAATACCTTGATTTGGGAGCATGTGCGCAAACAAGGTATAAGTACCGCCATAAAGTTGCGGCGTAGAAACGATGTTATCGCCCGCTTGCGCTAACGTCAGAATCGCATAGTTAATCGCTGCACTCCCCGCACTCACGACCAATCCAGCAATGCCGCCTTCTAACGCTGCCATGCGTTTTTCCAGCACGTCATTAGTCGGATTCATGATGCGAGTGTAGATATTCCCCGGCACTTCCAAGTTAAACAGATCAGCACCATGCTGCGCGTTGTCAAACTCGTACGCGACTGTTTGATAAATCGGCGTCGCGACAGATTTAGTGGTAGGGTCAGTTTCATAACCAAAATGGATGGATAGCGTTTCGTCTTTCATGTTCTTCCCTGTCTTTCATCACTCAAATAGCGGCAAGAAAAGCACTTACCTTGCTTAAAACTTATATTGCCCAATTTTTCAACAAATAACGTAGGGATGAATCACAGAGATAAAACGCTATTTCAACTGTCCAAGTAACCAGTGACGAAACGTTTCTGTCGCATTCGTACGTGTGTTCATGATCAAGTAATACCCTGCATTAGCAGGAATCGGTTTGAATGGAGAAACCAAACGCTCTGTCGTCAATTCATCCTCAATCAGTGCCATTCGTGCCATCGCAATCCCAACGCCTGCTTCGGCTGCAGACATTGCCATATCCGTTCGATTAAAAAAGTGTCCGATATCGGTTTTAAAATCCAACCCCATCGCTGACGCCCAATATAGCCACTCATAGTCACGCGTCGCTTTTTCCCATGGCATCGCATCGTGTAGTAGCGTCGCCTCTTGCCATTGCTTCACTGGCATTGAGTTTTTTTGCTCACCAAACAACGTTTTTAGCCAGCCATGATCCTCAAGGTATTTTGGACTCATCACCGGTAGCAGATGCTCATCCAAAATCAGCTCCGCGTTAGCATTTCTATAAGGATGAAGACCATAGTCAATTGCGACGTCATAGTCTTTTATCTCACTATTTACCAGCGCACCTTCCGCAAAGATTTGTACTTGGATATCCGGATTATCATGATGGAAGCTTTCGAGCTTTGGGACTAACCATTTGAAAGCAAAAGAAGGCGTCAACTTCAAACGAATTTCATTGGTTTGCTTTTCTACTTTGAGCTCATCAAGCAATTTGCTCAGTTCCGAAAAGTGAAACTGCGTCGCTTGGTGTAACTGAGTGCCTTTTACGGTTAAACGAATACCGCGAGAGTGGCGTTCAAATAAAGTAAAACCTAATAACGCTTCTAAATGAATAATTTGTTGGCTTATGGCACCAGTGGTGAGGTGTAAATGTCTTGCGGCACCAGTAAAGCTGCTGTACTCCGCGACTTGGCTAAATAGGCACAAACCACTTATCAGATTACTTTTCATCCTTGAGCCTATAGTTTTTCTAAACGCAGTGTGTAATTTATATCGATTGTTAACAAAAGGTAAAGAAAAGAAACTGAGCACTCTGATAAATGTGTGGAGTGCATCAATGGAAGTCATCGTATTAGGCAGCGGCGTTATCGGCTTAACCTCTGCTTGGTATTTATCTCAAGCAGGCTATCAAGTTACCGTCATTGACCGCCAACCAAGCAGTGCCATGGAAACGAGCTTCGCCAATGCCGGGCAGATCTCATATGGTTACTCTTCACCTTGGGCTGCGCCTGGTGTTCCTGTTAAAGCCATTAAGTGGTTAATGGAAGAGCATGCTCCACTTAAAATCAAACCCACCCTGAATGCCGACATGATCCGCTGGGCGAGTAAAATGGTCGCGAATTGCACCCTACCTCGCTATCAAGTTAACAAGGCTCGCATGCTTTCTATCGCTAACCACAGCCGTATTTGCTTAGAACAGTTACGCCAAGAACACGCCATTGAGTATCAAGGGCGTCAGTTTGGGACCTTGCAAGTATTCCGAACACATCAACAGCTGCAAGCTATTGAAAAGGACATGCAGCTCCTTGAACAAAGCGGAACCCGATTTAAGCTAATGGACGTCGAACAATGTATTGAACAAGAGCCAGGGCTTGCACTTGTGAAAGACAAACTGGTTGGTGGCTTGCATCTACCTGATGACGAAACGGGCGATTGCCATCAATTTTGCCAACAACTAACGGAGCTTGCTAAGGCACACGGTGTCCGATTTGAGTTCGATACTGAAGTAAGCAATTGGGTTACAGTAGGCAAAAAGATCATAGGTGTCCAAACGAACCGAGGACAATTTAAAGCAGACCAGTATGTGGTGGCCTCTGGCAGCTACTCTACAGCGCTACTCAAGCAACTCGATATTGATATTCCGGTCTACCCTGTCAAAGGCTATTCACTCACCATCCCGATGGAAGATGAACACTTCTCTCCTCGATCTACTGTGATGGATGAAACCTATAAAGTCGCTATGACTCGATTTGATGACAGAATTCGCGTAGCTGGCACCGCAGAATTAGCAGGGTTTGATGCTTCCCTTCCACAAAAGCGCAAAAACACCATCGAAATGGTCATCCGTGATCTTTTTCCTCGTTGTGGTGACTTCAGCCAAGCTGAGTTTTGGAGCGGCTTTAGGCCAATGACGCCTGATGGCACACCAATTATCGGTGCGACTAAATACGATAACCTTTTTACTAACACCGGACACGGAACTCTGGGCTGGACGATGGCTTGTGGCTCAGGTCAATTGCTAGCAAGCGTAATGAAAGGTGAAAAAGCAAAAGTGATGGATAATGCGGAGCTTAACCTTTGTCGTTACGCCTGAGGACATGACTGAACAAAAAACAGGCAGACACTTACTCCACAAAATGCATACCCACTGGCATTTTTAACTCATCAAAATCGCAGCACATTTAAATGACAATGTGCTGCATAATTAATCATCAGGCAAATCTTCTACCTAAAAGGAGCAAATAAGCAACAAGAACCAAATTTTAACAACTACTCTCCATTCTGTGTTCATCATCACGCTACAAAGGATTTGTAGCTAAAAAAGTTAACAATTGCATTACATAAAGGGTAATGTATTGTGTGAAAAACAACCACAAACACAACTAACAGGGAAAATACTCATGCAGTCATTAGTTGATTTTCTGAATGGAATTATTTGGAGCCCGGTACTGATCTATTTGTGCCTTGGCGCAGGTTTGTTCTATTCAATCATGACGCGTTTTGTACAAATTCGTCACTTCTTTGAGATGTGGCGCTTATTACTTTCAGGGAAGAGTTCAACAAAAGGGATATCATCATTTCAGGCACTTGCCGTTTCACTATCTGGCCGTGTAGGTACAGGTAACATTGCTGGTGTTGCCGCTGCTATCGGTTTCGGTGGCCCAGGCGCCGTATTCTGGATGTGGGTCGTTGCCTTCTTTGGCGCTGCAACCGCATACGCAGAATCAACACTTGCACAAATTTATAAAGAAGAAGACGAAGGCGAGTTCCGTGGTGGCCCTGCTTACTATATTGAGAAAGCAATGGGACAAAAATGGTACGCTTGGATCTTTGCTATCGCGACCATCTTTGCTTGTGGTGTTCTACTTCCTGGCGTTCAATCGAACAGTATCGGTAACGCAGTAGAAGCCGCATTTGGCTCAGGTGACATGATTGAAACCGCTATTGGTACCTTCAGTTTTGCTAAAATTTTCACTGGTACGGTTGTTTGTGTCATTTTGGCTTTCATCATTTTTGGTGGCGTAAAGCGTATCGCGAACTTTACCCAAGTCGTTGTGCCATTTATGGCGTTAGCTTACATCATTACTGCGTTTGTCATCATCCTTCTAAACATTGGTGAGGTTCCACGCATTTTCGGCATGATCATTGGTGACGCATTCACACCAATGGCAGGCGTTGGTGCAGCAATCGGCTGGGGTGTAAAACGTGGTGTCTACTCCAACGAAGCAGGTCAAGGTACTGGTCCTCACGCAGCAGCAGCAGCGAGTGTTGATCACCCAGCTCAGCAAGGTCTTGTTCAATCTTTCTCTATTTACATCGATACACTACTTGTGTGTTCAGCAACCGCGTTCATGATTCTTATCACTGGCGCGTACAACGTAAATGGTGCAATTGAAGGTACATTCCTGGTTCAAAACCTACCAGCGGATATTGGTGCAAATGGTCCTGTGTTTACACAGATGGCGATCGAAAGCGCACTACCTGGCGTGGGTAAACCATTCATCGCAATCGCTCTATTCTTCTTCGCGTTTACGACCATTCTGGCTTACTACTACATTGCAGAAACGAACATTGCTTACATTCGTCGTACGTTCAAAGTAAATGGACTGATGTTTATTCTGAAAGTCATCATTATTTCATCCGTGTTCTACGGAACCGTGAAAACCGCCAACTTAGCATGGGCGATGGGTGATGTAGGCGTAGGACTGATGGCGTGGCTAAACATCATCGGTATTTTGATCATCTTCTTTATGTCGAAGCCTGCACTCAAAGCACTGAACGACTACGAAGAGCAACAAAAACGTGGTGTGACCGATTTTACATTTAACCCTGTTGCACTGGGCATTAAAGGCGCAGATTACTGGGAAGATAAGTACCGACGTAAAACGGGTAAAGCACCAACGGCAGACAGCAATAGCGCAGAAACTGTTGAGCAACCATCAACATAGCGTTATCACATAAATAAGAAAAAGCAGTGGTCCGATTGAGGACATAAAAAAGGGGGATTAACCAATGGTTAATCCCCCTTTCTTCATTATGAGTAGCAGCTTAGGCGATAACCGCTTCAACTTTACGAGCGATTTTTGCTTTACCTACAGGTAACACTTCACGACCAAATTCGTTGTTCAGTACTTGTGCCATTGCGAAGTAAATTGCACTTGCGCCACAGAAGATACCCTCGAAGCCAGCGATAGCACCGATCACTTCGCTACCAGTGAAATCACGAGCAGCAAGCAAGAAGAACAGGATAGTTAGAGAGCCAAATACCACTTGCTTCGCTGTTGGGTAACATAGAGAACCAATGAACATGAAACCAGTGAAGATGCCCCAAAGCGCTAGGTACCAACCCATAAAGCTTGCAGGGCTTGCAGGAAGACCCATGTGAGGCATTACGATTAGACCAACCAATGTTAGCCAAAATAGACCGTAAGAAGTAAACGCAGTTGTGCCGAATGTATCACCGCGTTTAAAGCACATGATGCCAACGATTACTTGGCTAAGGCCACCGTAAAAGATGCCCATCGCTAGAATCATAGAGTCAATTGGGAAAAATCCTGCATTATGAATATTGAGCAGAATAGTGGTCATACCGAAACCCATAAGACCTAGCGGTGCTGGGTTAGCCAGTTTTGTCGACATGTACAAATACCTTTTTTCAAAAATGTTGATAAAAAATGCGCGCGAATTTTAATGGGCTCCAGAACAAAAGAGAAAAGCTGTTATTGAAAACTTAGATTCCATAAATAAACCACTACATATATAAAAAAAGACCCTGCAAAAAAGCAGAGTCTTTATAGATGGTTAGGTTGTTTTTTACTCGATCACTGACAAGAAATCTCGTCCCAGAACCAGTTGCTTTGCGTTGGGCTTTCCCACACTCCTGGGCCATTTTTCGCAACAAAACATTTGTTTTGGTACGTAACTTTATCGCCGTTAGCGACTTGCGTTACACCCGGCTCCCACTGAATAAAATTGCCTGTCACTGGTGGTTCTGGCTCGGTTACTGGCGGCTCAGGTTCTGTGACGGGCGGCTCTGGCTCAGTCACCGGTGGTTCAGGTTCCGTTGTAGGCGGCTCCGTAGGAGTGCCTGAAACCAGCTTCCAAGGGTCTCCTTTCGTTGGCTCATTACCTTGTGACCACCATTTCGCTTCGTAAACAGCACCTTGGTAAGAAACTTGATCACCCGTGTTATATACTTTGCCAGAATCCCAAGCTGCTACACCACCTACAGGCGGATCGACCGGATCCACTGGATCTAACTTGTCAACTACACGAACTTCTGGCCAACCCGCATGAGATTGGTAGAAGTTAGTTACACATTTCTCATAATCACCCGCAACTAGCGCAGAGTAAGCCGTTTGGAAACCAACAAGTTCACATTCAAAAGAGTGGCCTCCCGGACGATCTGAGTAGTATTTCCAGTTTCCATCCCAGTTGGTGTACAACACGTCTGTCGCACCATTCAGATTTAAGCTACCGTAAGGCGTCTGCTGCCAACAGGTATTGGTCTCATCGGCTTCAATTGGAATTTGATAATGGGCGGCAAGACCTTCCCAATAACGAATACGGTTAACAGGTTGACCTTTATCCTTGTTTTGCTCACCACACTCAATACCACCATTGATCACGTTGATGGTGGTACCAAAGCCGTAACCAATGCCAGCATCAAGCTCACGCTGTGAAGGCACCCAAGTACGGTCAATCACATGTAGCATTGCAGGTTTCGGTGCTTGTGGGGTTAGGAAGAACCAGATAGCCGATGCTAAGTTCAGCCACGAATCCGCAACCAAGCCTGGATTTTTTAGCAATACAGATGCATCACCATCAAACATCACTTCAGAGAACGCGCCATAGTTAAAATGGTAAGAAAGCTGTTTTGCACCACGTCCAAAGTAACCTTGTCCAGGTTCACATGGCCAGCGTTTGTTTTGCCAGTCATTTTGACCACAACCTGTTGTGTAACCTTCTTGCCCTTCAGACCATCCCATTTCTCGCACATGAACCAAAGCTTGCTGCCACTCTTCCAACCCTAGCGGATTATCCGATACGTTATCGATCGAAATATGGCCACCGGTTTCTTGTGCAAAGTGAGCAAACGCTGTCATGATCGATTTTTTACAAATTGCATCCGAATCACGACCGTCTGTGTACTCACCACAGAATGCAGGGAACTTACCAATTGCACGTAGGAAACGCGTGTAAGTGTATTCAGGTGCCGCCATTTGAGTCAGGAAGTCCCACTCACTTTCGGGGAATACACGCTCTACACGCTTCACGTTTTCTGGGTTGGTTGTCGCCCCTGGAACAATCGCTTCAACTACTGAGTTCGGGCGTGTCTCTAATGCTTGTGACCAAATGGCATACATAGGATCAGAAGTTTTGCTTTGCTCTACGGCTTGAACGTCACCACGAGCAATAACATAACCATTCGGATTTTGCGGATCGGGCTGAATATTCATACTCGCATTCACTTGTGCTGCTAAGACACAACTCAATGCAAGAGGAAGATGTTTGAGTGCAAACATGTCTAGTCTCCGGATTTCAACAATACAATATACGAGGAATAACTAGACATATAGTGGATCATATATACGAAACACCGAGCCAAGTACGTTGATTCTGCGAGACAAAATGAATAAATAGGTCCTCACACACATTTTGTCACAAGAAAAATGTTACCTTGACTCAAAAGAAAAGCGGAGACCCTGTGAGCCTCCGCTTTGTGATGTTTCTCTCTTTATTGTTCTGCCGAAACCACCTCTAGCTTCGCGGTTGACTTTTGTTTAGACAGCACAAAATAAACCACACACTGAGAAATGATTGCGGCAAGCACAATCACTGGTGAGGCGTTGATTCCAGCTAAAAGAAAACACCCTAATGCGATCATTCCATTGAGTAATGCGTAAGGCAATTGTGTACGGAAGTGCTCATACTGTTCACACCCCGCTCCTGTCGACGACAAAATCGTAGTTTCAGAGATGGGAGAACAGTGATCGCCAAACAAGCCACCAGATAATACCGCACCAATACAAACCAACAGTGGTGCATCAATCGCAACGGCAGTTGGGATCACTAATGGCATCATGATGGCGAACGTCCCCCAAGATGATCCCGTAGCGAATGAGATAACACCAGCAAGCAAAAAGGCGACTGCTGGCAATAGCCAGTACGGGAAACCGGCTTGAGCTTGTTCAGCAATGTATGCAGCTGCACCTAATTCTTTCCCAACCGAGCTAAGCGCCCAAGCCAATACCAGAATCACCGCCACTGACATCATGTTTGACATCCCTTTCAGATAAACCTGAATACCATCCGAAAGCTTTCTTACGCCATAAAACGCCATCAGCGCAATTAAAGTGAAGGCCGCGAAGAAATATGCAGAAGAAAGTGCAGCCCTAAACGTTGATCCTGCCACTTTTTGAAATGGAAAACCGTGTGGCACGAGGATGGTACATAGAACCACCAGCATAACGAGCAGCGGGGCCCATACAAAACTAGATTTTGCATCTTTATGCGTAAACACATTCATGGACTCCTGCACTTTCCCAAAGTCAGAGCCCTGCTCTGCTAGTTGTTCAGCCTTCGCCATCGGTCCGAAATCTAATTTGAAGAAAGAGACAATCGGCACAATCGCGATCGCAAGAAAGGCGTAAAACTGATACGGGATCGCACCAATGAAAGCATCCCAATCACTCATACTGACATTCAGGGCAGTAAACTCTTTTTGAATCAATCCCATGATGTAAACGCCCCATCCGATAAAAGGGATCAAGATTGCGACGGGAGAGGAAGTAGAGTCGATAATAAAAGCTAATTTTTGGCGTGATACTTTTAACTTATCAAATAAAGGGCGAAAAACAGGGCCAACAATCAGTGGTGTACCAAGGTCTGAGAAGAAAATAACCACACCACCGAACCATGCGGACAGTTGAGCTTGGCATTTACTCGCAACCCATTGAGTAACCTTTTTAGCAAACGCCACACCACCGCCAGATTTCTCCATCAAGGCAACAAAGCCACCAATAAAGACCAAGAGCAAAATGACGCCCGCATTGTAGCTGTCAGTTAATTGCGGCAGTAGATAGCTTTTCATCAATGCACTAAACGAGTCTAGTGGCCCTTTTTCGACAAATGTCCCTTCGAGCATAGCGACACCACTCACCACACCGGCGAATAAACCAACAACGACATTTCTTGTGGTCAGCGCGAGGAAAAGAGTAATAAGGATGGGAATGAGAGAGGTAACGTCAGCCTGTTCCATAGCAATACCATTTATGATAATCAAACAATTAAAATGAATATATATTTAATTTAACCGCATGTATATATCTCTCACAAAAAAGTTGAGCCACCTCTTCACAAACTTGAAGTACAAAAAAACCAGCCCGAAGGCTGGTTCTTATAAACTCAACTGTCTAGAGGAAAATTATTCCCACTCGATAGTCGCTGGTGGCTTACCTGAAATGTCGTAAACAACACGAGAAATGCCATCAACTTCGTTGATAATACGGTTAGATACCTTACCTAGGAAGTCGTATGGTAGGTGCGCCCAGTGTGCCGTCATAAAGTCGATGGTTTCTACCGCACGTAGAGACACAACCCAATCGTACTTACGGCCATCGCCCATTACACCAACAGAACGTACTGGTAGGAATACCGTGAACGCTTGAGATACTTTGTTGTATAGATCAGCTGCGTGAAGCTCTTCAATAAAGATAGCATCAGCACGACGTAGCAAATCACAGTACTCTTTCTTGATTTCACCAAGAACACGAACACCTAGACCAGGACCCGGGAATGGGTGGCGGTAAAGCATGTTGTAAGGCAGGCCTAATTCTAGACCAATCTTACGAACTTCATCTTTGAACAACTCACGTAGTGGCTCAACAAGACCCATTTCCATGTCATCTGGAAGACCGCCCACGTTGTGGTGCGATTTGATCACGTGCGCTTTACCAGTCTTAGATGCAGCTGACTCGATTACATCAGGATAAATCGTACCTTGAGCTAGCCATTTCGCGTTTTTCAGCTTCTTAGACTCTTCATCGAATACATCTACGAATACGTGACCGATAGTCTTACGCTTCTCTTCTGGGTCAGACTTGCCTTCAAGTGCTTTTAGGAAGCGTTCTTCAGCGTCAACCTTGATGATGTTCAAACCAAATTGGTCGCCGAACATATCCATTACTTGTTGACCTTCGTTTAGACGAAGTAGACCGTTATCAACAAATACACACGTTAGCTTGTCGCCGATTGCGCGGTGAACCAGCATCGCAACTACCGATGAATCAACACCACCAGATAGACCTAGGATAACTTCGTCGTCACCCACTTGCTCTTTAATGCGAGCAACCGCGTCTTCGATGATAGATTCCGAAGTCCATAGACGCTCACAGCCACATACGCCAAGAACAAAGTTCTCAAGCATTTGTAGGCCACCTTTTGTGTGTGTCACTTCTGGGTGGAACTGAACACCGTAGTATTTCTTCTCTTCGTTCGCCATCGCAGCGTAAGGACAAGTGTCTGTCTCACCAACTTTTACGAAATCGGCTGGGATCTCTACTACTTTGTCGCCATGGCTCATCCAAACGTCTTGAGTTGCTTCAAGGTCTTTAAATAGAGCACATTCACCAGAAACTTTAACCTGAGCGTAGCCAAACTCACGTTCGTTAGAGCCCGCTACTTTGCCTCCTAACTGTTCCGCCATGGTTTGCATGCCGTAACATACGCCAAGCAAAGGAACACCGGAATCAAACACATATTGAGGCGCGCGTGGAGAGTTCTCTTCCGTTACGCTTTCTGGACCGCCAGATAGGATAATGCCATCTGGGTTGAATTCGCGAATATCCGCTTCTTCTACATCCCAGCTCCATAGTTCACAGTAAACGCCGATTTCACGTACGCGGCGTGCTACTAATTGAGTGTACTGAGAACCGAAGTCCAAGATCAGAATACGTTGGTCATGGATATTTTTAGTCATTTTGAGCAGTCTTTTTAAGGCTAAGTGATTAAAACCGAGGCGAGTGTACTCGCCTCTTCTTAATGCTTCAAGGAAAAAGCAAACGTTTCCGTTAGGTGATTAGTTCCCTAGACGGTAGTTCGGCGCTTCCTTAGTAATTTGAACATCGTGTACATGAGACTCTTGCATACCTGCACCAGAGATACGTACAAATTCAGCTTTCGTACGCATATCTTCGATAGTTGCAGAACCAGTTAGACCCATGCTTGAACGTAGACCACCCATTTGTTGGTGTACGATCTCTTTTAGACGGCCTTTGTATGCGATACGACCTTCAATGCCTTCTGGTACTAGCTTGTCCGCTGCGTTGTCAGACTGGAAGTAACGGTCAGAAGAACCTTGAGACATAGCACCAAGAGAACCCATGCCGCGGTAAGACTTGTAAGAACGGCCATTGTATAGAATCACTTCACCCGGCGCTTCTTCAGTACCAGCAAACATAGAACCAACCATCACACATGATGCGCCAGCTACGATTGCTTTACAGATATCACCTGAGAAACGGATACCACCGTCAGCAATAACCGGAATACCATAATCATTAGCCACTTCTGCCGCATCTGCGATTGCAGTGATTTGTGGAACTCCCACACCCGTTACAATACGAGTTGTACAGATAGAACCAGGGCCGATACCAACTTTCACTGCGCTTACGCCAGCTTCGATTAGTGCTTTAGCACCAGCACCTGTTGCTACGTTACCACCGATGATGTCTAGATCTGGGTAAGCAGCGCGAGTTTCGCGGATGCGGTTTAGTACACCTTCAGAATGTCCGTGTGAAGAGTCGATAAGTAGAATGTCAACGCCTGCTTCAACTAGAGCAGCAACACGCTCTTCGTTACCCGCACCAGCACCAACTGCTGCGCCAACACGTAGGCGACCACGCTCATCTTTACATGCGTTTGGTTTACGTTCTGCTTTGTGGAAGTCTTTCGCAGTAATCATACCGGTTAGTTGGAACTCATCATTCACAACCAATACTTTCTCTACACGAGCTTCGTGCATTTTCTCTTGCACTTCTTCTCGTGTTGCACCTTCTTTAACTGCTGCCAACTTCTCTTTTGGCGTCATTACTGAAGATACTTTCTTAGAAAGGTCCGTCACAAAACGAACGTCACGACCAGTGATAATACCAACAAGCTCATTGCTCTCAGTGACAACAGGGAAACCTGCAAAACCATGCTTTTCAGTGAGTGCAACAACATCAGCGATGGTCGCGTCAGGGTTTACAGTAACCGCGTCAGTTACCATACCAGCTTCGAACTTCTTAACTTTACGAACTTCGGCTGCCTGCTGCTCAATAGACATGTTCTTGTGGATAAAGCCAATGCCACCCTCTTGCGCTAGCGCAATTGCTAGACGAGCTTCAGTAACAGTGTCCATAGACGCTGAAATCATTGGGATGTTTAGGGTGATGTTCTTAGTTAGCTGAGTGCGAAGATCAGCTGTGTTTGGGAGAACGGTGGAGTGTGCTGGCACAAGTAGTACGTCATCGAATGTCAGCGCTTCTTTGGCAATTCTTAGCATTTGCAATATCTCACAATTAGAGGAGTAAAAAGACAATCCAATCTCATCGTTTCGCATAATGAGGGTAACCAGTTTTAGGTTGTTGGCTACATTTGGATTAGATATTGCGGAGGGATTATACGGTTAACGCAATCGCTTGACCACAAATTTTTTAATTTTTTTCTTGCAATTACCCCCTTGCTATGTATTATATTGCCGCTAATTTCCATACTCACGTCTAAGAGATTAGCTGTGCTCTCCAAGACCAATCAAAACATCTTTACTGTTTCTCGTCTCAACGCAGAAGTTCGCTTACTCCTTGAAAACGAAATGGGGATCGTTTGGCTCGTCGGAGAGATATCCAACTTTTCAGCTCCTGTCTCTGGTCACTGGTACCTCACTCTTAAAGACTCTCGCGCTCAAGTTAAATGTGCCATGTTTCGTGGTAACAATCGCCGCGTTACTTTCAAGCCCGCTAACGGTAATCAAGTCCTAGTAAAAGCTCGTCTTTCTCTTTATGAGCCTCGCGGTGACTACCAATTGATCATCGAAAGCATGCAACCGGAAGGTGATGGCCGTCTTCAACAAGAGTTTGAAGAGCTGAAAATGAAGCTTGCAGCAGAAGGGTTGTTCGCGCAAATCAATAAGCAATCTTTGCCTGAGCACCCTAAACGTGTTGGCGTCATCACATCGAAAACTGGTGCCGCGCTTTACGATATCTTAGACGTATTGAAACGTCGTGATCCTTCCCTACCTGTTGTGATTTATCCGACAGTGGTACAAGGTGAGGACGCAGCCATTCAAATTGCACAAGCCATTGGTCGCGCTAACAGCCGTGATGAATGTGATGTGCTAATTGTGGGCCGAGGTGGTGGTTCATTAGAAGACTTATGGTGCTTTAACAACGAGATATTAGCTCGCACGATTGCAGCAAGCCAAATTCCTATTATTAGCGCCGTTGGACATGAAGTTGACGTGACAATAGCTGATTTTGTCGCCGACGTACGCGCGCCTACTCCATCAGCAGCCGCTGAGCTAGTAAGCCGTGATAACAGCCACAAAGATCAAGCTTTAGTTACCCGCCAGCATAAGTTAGCGAGCGCGATGCGTTACTACCTAGCACAACAAAAGCAGCAATCTGCTCAATTAGTGCACCGTCTAGAGAGACAGCACCCAAGCTATCGCTTGCAACGTCAGACGCAACAGTTAGATGAGTTGGACATGCGCTTACAGCGAGCGATGAGTCGTTTTATTGCCTTGCGTCAACAGCGAATCGAGCGTCAACATTATCGGCTGCAATTAAATTCTCCTGTAACACGCCTTGCCGAGCAGAAGTCGAAGCTAGAACGTGTTGAGCAAAAGCTCATGGATGCAATGGATCGCAAGTTACTGACTATGCGCCATCAACTCGCGATTGCTGCAGAGAAGTTAGACACCGTCAGCCCACTAGCGACATTGAAACGAGGTTACTCAATTACTCAAACTGAGCAAGGAAAAGTAATTACTCAATCTTCAGATGTAAAATCGGGAGATGTATTGATTACTCGATTAGCCGAAGGCGACGTTCGCTCTACCGTTAACTGAATACAAACTCTGGTTAACTGATTTTCTGGAACTCAAATCGGACACGTGATTTTGACTTGAGTTCATTACACACATTGCAAAAGTAACTCGCAGCACCGCATGCTTGCAGCTTCTCCAGCTCCGCCTCACAATCAGGGCAAAAACCTACTTTTTTAAAATCCGATTCACACTGTGCACAATGGTATTGTCCTGTCCATTCCAGTTCGACATTGCAAGTCGGGCAAATGTTCTGCTGCATATCCCGTTCCTCTCTCTAAACTAAGCAATTTCGAGTAACGCATGCTACTCAAAATAACGAACAAGTATGTTGATCTTCATCACCGCCCCAACAAGTTTCACGAGGCGTTAACCATACTTGATACGTAGGATCTTATACTGATCGTCTGATATTTACTCCTTGATCAGCGATCACCCCTTAAAAGAATATTTATATAACCACACACCGAAAGCATAAGTTACATATTCTGCATTCCAATTTAAGACAGAATAAAAA
>NZ_JAWOTF010000013.1:0-126368 GCF_033338735.1 Vibrio sp. Vb1127
AGAAAAAATAGTTACGTCAACCGTGTCACTCGTGTGTATAAACAAAGTTAATAGGAATGGAGCGATCACAAATGGAAGCGCAAAAAGTTTAAAGTAATAGCGAAATGGTTCCTCTACATCATACTTGTGCCATGTTCTGACATTATCGCCTGCGAGTATTTCTTGCTCTTGTGCCTCTTGATAAACTGCCAACTCTTCTGGGGTGATGTAAAATGGTGAATATGCCAAGGGTTACTCCAGAGCTGTAGTTAGTTTAGACTTTGATTGTTCGATTTCAGACTCGGTTTGCCACTTGCCGTTGTAAAGGTATTCACGCTCAGGAAGTGGGGCATTTGACGCCCTTAAATCAAATACCTCTTCGGTTTGATATTCTCTACTACAAACTGGAATACTAAAGAGCCTTGATTCTGGCTTCGATTCAAACAGCTTTTTGTGGTCATCTACCTCTGTACAATCCAGCTTATATTCCGTAGCTAACTGATTTACCATCGACTCTAAGTCCGTTTCAGTTTTGAAAAATACGTAGCAATCGGATCTACTGTGTGAACGGAAAATAGTTCTGTGAGCAGTGTCGATATATTCACACTTATCCTGCTTAAAGTAGAACTGGATCACTTTGCGCTTTTTGTTGTAGTCGGCAAACAACCAATCTTCACGCTCTCCAATTCTCACTTCTGTTGGTTCATCGGGCTTGCGTTTTAACATACCAAATGAGAATAAAATAAGAGCGCCCGCTCCAGCTAACGCCATCGGGCCAACTACCGCTACCATCAAAACGCAAACTACCGCACCGATCCAGCCAACGGCTTGTGTGGCGGTATTCGCCCACTTAGGCATGTTGCGACGCTTCTTCATCACAAAGCCTTTGTCAGAAAAGATATAGTCATAGCGATAGTCGAGGCCAATCGTAAGATAAAAGATCCCGGCCATCATTACTGACAAGATAAGGCCAAAAAAGGTCACGACAAGCGTATCACTTGAGTGTGTCAAAAATACAATTACAAATAAGAAGCTCATAAATGGCAAAGCCGTTAACTTGTAATGGTAGCGAAATGGCTCTTCTACATCATACTTATGCCATGTTGTTAAATTGTCCCCTTTGAGAATCTCTTGCTCTTGTGCTTCTTGATAAACCGCCAATTCTTCTGGGGTGATATAAAACGGTGAATATGCCAAGGGTTACTCCTGAAAACCTAGTGTGCCAACAGCGGGGGTGAGTGTTTTTTTAATTATGTCTTGTTTGATATTGTCTGAAATAATGCCATAAGTTGCACTCTGTTTTATGCCGTTTTGGAACCAATACTCACGCTTAGCAGGGGCATCATCTTCCACATCGTAAGCTACTTGCATTGCAAGGTAATGATCTGCTTCTTCAATTGGCAAGGTTACTTTGTACACCAGTGATTCTTTGCTCGCTTGATCTTGAGTTTGTAGCGTGACTAAATCTGCGTTTTGATGCCACGAGCCTGACATCAAATCATCTTCTGTTGCCTTGCTGTTAGTTCTCAACGTAATACCATTCGTTGCAGCACGCCTTGGCAGTTGAATATGCACTTCCAAACCGATTAACTCACGATGTGTGTAACCTGGGTAAGCTTGTACTTTTTCAATAGGTTGATGGTATACCGTAGGCTGTTGAATAATAGATTGTAAGTCAAACAGCGCTTGCTGAACCAATGCTGAATTATGCTTCTCTCTTTCGGGTAAGCTCGAAGATTGGCTCCACTGAGTGCGAGTCGGGTGATAACCCCAAGGCAGTTTATCTAACCATTTTTGGAAATCATCTTGTTTCAGTTTATTCAACTTATAATTGATGGCCAGGTATGCAATCGTGAGAATAACCAGGCCGGCCGTTATAGGCCCGCCAAAGGATAAGTTTAATGCAAATTGTCCAGTTAACCCTCCGTATACTTGGAATATACCGACAGCTGACATTGCTGTTAATACTAGGGAATTTGCTACATGCAGATATTTTTCTTGACCATAAACTTTGTCAGCACTCTGCCAAGAACGGTAAGCCTCAATACCCGAAGCTAACGCACCTAAAGCCCCTGTGATTGCTAGCCATTTATTGAATACCTTTAGGTCATCAAGGTTTAAGTTTTTAAAGGTATCTTCGTTTCTATTCACTAACTTTTTTAAGACATTATATGAATGTGACCTTAACCTAGGTTCACCCTTCACTTTCTCCCATAACTTACCTGTACGAACACCTGTCCAAGCGTTGACTGTGTAAAATAACTTTTGCTGGATATCCAAAAATTCATCTGAGGACATTAACCCCGTGTCTTGAATACTGCTCATGGCATCACCAAGCGCGATGCAGTTAAATATTAATGCCAGAAAGCCTAGACCACCGGCATTCTCGAACAGTTTATTCAAATCATTGAGCTTATTCATCACGATCCGCGTTCTAAGCTCGATGGTTCTTTGAGGTAGATCATCAGGTAACTCAATGTACTGCGGGTACTCCAATGTAGCTACAGCGAGAGCCTTCTTAATAGTCTTTTTATTTTTTAAAGCTGTTGTGTATTTAGAGTCAGCTTTGCGGTTATTTTTCTGGAAGTCAGCAATGATTGCATCGTTTTTTTCGAGCTTAATCAGATAATCATTTACGCGTGTTTTCCATTTTTTAAAATCGCGAGCGTAACCTTCTTTTATTGTTACGGGCATGTTGTGTGCCATATGTTCTGCAATAACGGCAAATAAATAATAGCTATGACGGTTCAGAGGTTTAGCGAAAACAGGCATCAGCGAAATTGATACTTGTGAGGTCATGCTAACACCAAACTCTACAACGCCTTTTGCAAGCGCACCTATTGCAGATTTAAAAATAATATCCAGCTCTTGGAAACCTTTGGCGATATCTTTGAGAAAGGCTGTTTCCGCAGTGTTTGGGTTGGAAACAAAGTCCATGATCTTAGAGTACATATTCACGCGGTTGCTGGTATCAGATATCTGGTCCATCAACTGATTATCAGGATCAGGATTTTCTGAGACGATCGACTGTTCATCAAGCGCCTCTGTAATATTCTTCTCCATCACTTTAAATAAACTACGACTAAACCCAGAGGCATAGAGAGCAAGTAAACTGGTTGGTTTCTCCCATTGGCTTTCAGCCCATTGGCGGTCTTCTTCTTGTATCACCAAAGTAAATGACTCAACCGCTTGCTTGTGTAGTTGATACAAGCTGTACTGCGTGTCTTCGCTGTATAGGTCGAAGGTTCTTTCGAGATGATGCGGCGTTAAGGACTCCATTACTGCGATAAAGTCGCGTTTGACCGAAACCACTTGGGCTAGCATGGTTTCTTTTTGTTCTGACAGCTCTTGCATCTCGCTCAGCATTTGCTTCCAGTTGAGCTGCTGACGCCAGCGTTCAGTCGCTATCCATTGTTCGTATTTACCAAAACGGCTCGCAGAAATTCGATATTTGTCCTGTATCGCTTTAGCAATGTCACTTTGGGTATGTTGGTGTGATTCAATCGCTCCAGCGGAAAATTTAGCAGGATAGCCGGACTGAACTGAGCTTTTGTTCTGCTCTGCCAAATCAAGTTGGTGAGAGGAGTCATAATAGTCAGCCATGTCGGTATAAAACGACAGCTCTTCGCCGTTACGCTTAACGCTAGCTGGCATGTCTATCTCGTCACTTGCACCAAACATACACAGTTGCATGGCGGTCTGCATCAAGTTCCACTGGTTTGAAAACTGGTCAGTGAAAAGGCGGTAAGGGCTTGCGGCACCAACAAAATGCAGTGACATATCTTGAATGTCTGCGGCGTAATCTTTTATCGCGACGAAGTAGCCTGATTCTTCTTCTGGAATCGCAGAGGTTAAATCGCTTTCGACTGCGACAGGTTTAAAGACAGAACCATCTTCATCTGCTTTGGTGGCGATGCCAGAATCCGCAAAGCGACCATCATCGACGGCAGAAGATTCAATATCAGCGACTTGGGTTAACTTATCTATTGGTGCAATGTTGTGCTGATTCTCGTTTGAGGACAGAACAATGGTTTGCATGCGATCGATATGATTACTCGGATTGTTAAGTACGCGCATGAACGTGTGCCATGTCCACCGGTGCTCAGAGAAGCAAATCGATAGTACGCTTCCGTTGACGTAAGTAAGGAAGGGCTTTGCATCTTGTGGTGTCCCACGCTGCTCTGATTTTGGGCTTTCTGATTCTCCCAACTTATAGAGCGTGAATTGCGTTCCTTTGATTTCGTATTCGTCTAAGCTTTTGTTGATTGCATCATAGACATACAGCCAACCGTCGCGCAGTTGACGCAGGGTGTAACCAACGGTATTGAGTTTGGCTGGGCCTTGCCCTTTCCATTCTTCAGGCAAACCAAAAGGTTGTGTCTCTTCTGTTTCTAGCTGATCGATGGCATAGCGGACTGGGATAAAGTGCGCAGGTGATGCTTCCGTTGCTTCTTTCTCAGTTTTTAAATTGAGAGGCTCTGGTTCAGACGGCGGTGGCGGATCGATTTTTTTTGTTTCTCCCTCCCAAAACATACTGCGCTCTGGGGGTGAGCCAGCAAGATCATCGGATTCCGTGGTTGGAACGATATTCAGCGATTTCAGTGTACCATCGCTTTCAAATGCCTGAACGGCCTCCTCATAGGTATAGCTGTTGTCATACCAGAACATAGAAGTTTTTGGGGGAAGTGGATTATTCATCGTTAGCCCATGTTTAAGAGTTTTATTCTATTACGCAAATATCGCACCAAAATAAAGCAATTAAAAATCAATGAGTTAGATTTTTATGGTTTTGCGTCAATCAAATAATTGTTTGTTTTTCCAATAAGTTGGTTGGTGTTTACCATTTTTTGTATTGATTGAATCAAAGTTTTAGTTGTGAGTGATGCCTCAATGAGCCGACAAAACAAAAGGGCTCCAGAGTTACCTCTGGAGCCCTTTCTAGTATTTAAGTGCTAAAGAGTTAGCGACGCTTTGGTTTACGTTGACCAGCTGGTTTGCTTTGTCCTTGTGGGCGACCTTGGCCTTGCGGCTTGCTACCTGCCGGGCGGTTTGCACCGTTGCCGCTAGGACGTTGGCCGTTGCTTGCAGGGCGTTGACCACCTGTAGCTTTACCCGAACCGTTACGGTTACCAGATGGTTTACCATCTTTTGAACCGCCTTCAGAACGTTTGTTCAAATGACCACCGAAGCCTGGTTGGTTTTTGGTATGTTTGGTTGCAAAGCGGTTTGCCCCGTGACGACCAGATTTACGACGTTGCGCAGGTGTTTGTGCTTCAATGTCTTCTGCAGGAACGAGACAGCCTTGTTTGTCACCAATCAAATGTTTTTTACCCATACTGACTAGGGCTTCACGGATCATTGGCCAGTTTGCTGGATCGTGGTAACGCAACAGCGCTTTATGTAGGCGACGTTGACGTTCACCTTTTGCTACAGGTACATCTTCACGTTTTTTGTACTTCACGCGTTTCAGAGGGTTTGTCTCTGAGTAGTACATCGACGTTGCGTTACACATTGGCGAAGGGTAGAAGTTTTGTACTTGGTCACATTCGAAGTTGTTCTTTTTCAGCCACAGAGCAAGGTTCAGCATGTCTTCGTCTTCTGTGCCTGGGTGCGCAGAGATAAAATAAGGGATTAAGTACTGCTTCTTGCCTGCTTCTGCACTGTATTTCTCGAACATCTCTTTAAAGCGATCGTACGTACCCATGCCTGGCTTCATCATTAGATCAAGAGGACCTTTCTCTGTATGTTCCGGTGCAATCTTCAAGTAACCGCCTACGTGGTGAGTCACGAGCTCTTTCACGTATTCTGGTGATTCAATCGCAAGGTCGTAACGTACGCCAGATGCAACCATCACTTTCTTCACGCCTTCAACTTTACGCGCTTCGCGGTATAAATCGATCGTGTGTTTGTGGTCTGTGTTTAGCTTGTTACAGATGCCCGGGAATACACAAGAAGGACGACGACAGTTCGCTTCCGCTTTTGGATCTTTACAGCCCAGGCGGTACATGTTTGCAGTCGGGCCACCAAGATCGGAAATTGTGCCGGTAAAGCCTGGAACTTTGTCCCGAATTTCTTCAATCTCGTTGATGATAGACTCTTTCGAACGGTTTTGAATGATTCGACCTTCATGCTCGGTAATCGAACAGAAAGAACAGCCACCAAAGCAACCACGCATGATGTTTACAGACGTCTTGATCATGTCGTACGCAGGAATTTTTGCTTTCCCGTACATAGGGTGAGGGACACGCGCGTAAGGCAGGCCAAACACAAAGTCCATCTCTTCGGTCGTCAATGGAATTGGCGCTTGGTTTACCCAAAGTTCACGATCACCATGGCTTTGAAGTAACGCTCGACCAGAGTACGGGTTCGTTTCTAAATGCAGTACACGGCTTGCATGCGCATAAAGAATGCGATCGTTTCTTAGCTTTTCAAACGAAGGTAAACGGACCGCAGTCGTCGCAGCATCGTGGCGTGATGGGCGAATTGTGATTGGTTGTGCAACTGGCTCGTCTTTTTTAGTTTCACACTGAGTTTCTACTTCGTATGGGTTCTTTGGTACGAACGCTTCTTTACGAGGTTTTTCAATGCGAGAAGAATCAATAACCGTGTAGCCTTCTGGCGCCGCTGGCAAGTTCACGGCAGTACCACGAATATTGGTCATGGTGCTGATGTCTTCGCCGTTTGCGATGCGATGTGCTACTTCGACAAGTGCGCGCTCTGCGTTACCAAAAAGTAGGATGTCTGCTTTTGCATCAAACAGTACAGAACGGCGAACTTTATCTGACCAGTAATCGTAGTGTGCCACACGGCGTAGGCTAGCTTCGATACCACCTAAAACAATAGGTACTTCTTTGTAAGCTTCACGACAACGCTGAGAGTAAACCAAAGTCGCTCGGTCTGGGCGTTTACCACCTTCGTTATTCGGTGTGTACGCGTCATCGTGACGAAGCTTTTTATCCGCGGTGTAACGGTTGATCATGGAGTCCATGTTACCCGCAGTGATCCCGAAGAACAGATTTGGCTTACCAAGTTGCATGAACGCATCTTTATTTTGCCATTCTGGTTGAGCAATGATACCGACACGGAAACCCTGCGCTTCTAGCAGACGGCCAATGATAGCCATACCAAAGCTCGGGTGATCCACATAAGCGTCACCGGTTACAATGATAATGTCACAGCTATCCCATCCTAGGGCATCCATTTCTTTGCGACTGGTCGGCAAGAAAGGTGCCGTACCAAAACACTCTGCCCAGTATTTTTTGTACTCATGAATAGGAGTGATGTTATTGGTCATATTTTGCTCTCTGTTCCAGGGAGCGCGAATTATAGCGATTTGATTATCAGGTATCTATAACAAACTCATCTATTCCAGCTTAGTTCATCGAGTTTTATTTGGTTTGTAAAAATATCAATGCTCTATCGGCGATTTTCTGTCTAATTTCACCTTGAAAGCCTCATGGTTATAGATCGGTTCATGAAAAATGTCGCAATCTTAATACAAAACATAAGCAATGGTGTGCTTATGTGGGGTAAAGCCTATAATCAAATTAGTGCATATTAAATGCAAAAGGCTGAGCTGCTCTGGAAATAGTTCTAAGTCGATAGGCTTATCGTTGACACAATCTATCTATAAAGAGGATCGGCAGGTCCCAACTGGAATGTCGCGAATTGACTGTGAATTTTGAGCCTTGGGCTAATTACAAAAAAAGGGGCTAGGGTATGAGTGAATCTACGACAACAGTGCATCCAAAAATGCAAACGACTTCCAGTCTAACTCCTGTTATAGAGTGGTCTTACGATATTGATACTCGCGAGTTCGAATGTGATCAGCAAGGAATGGCAAAGGCATTTGGGATAAGTACGCCAGTAACCAGCCTAAATAACTTGTTTGATCATATGCTGATGGGGCAACAAGAAACGCTAAAACAACGAATTCTAGAAGTGGAACTCTTTGGCGGACGGGGGCGGTTTTCTTGTTGCATGATGCTAAAAAACGTTAACTTAGTGCACGTTACTATTAGTTTTGAAAGGCTCAATAAGCGCATTATCCAAGGCACTATCATTCCACAATTAACAATCACTGGTTGCGAGGAGTTAGCGAAAATCCTCGAAACGATTTTTGATTTGCCAAATGTAGGCGTTTTAGTTGCCGATGAAGATACGCGCATCTTAGGTTGTAACCGTGCCTTTGAGTTACAAATGGGCTATCAAAACCGAGATCTGGTTGGGCTTAAAACTCATATTTTCAGTACCTCTCACCATAGCCAAGCGTTTTATGATCAGCTGTGGCAGCAAATTAATGATGAAGGATGTTGGTGTGGTAACTTGCTGAGCAAAACAGCAAACGGTAGCAACCAAGCTCATCATCTTTGTATTTACCGACTTACGTTTCATTCTGGACGAATTCTTTATCTCGGATTTTCTACGGATATTTCTGCTTCGTTGTTGTGGATGAAAAATCGTTGTGAACGACAGCATGATTGGGCTGCCTTTTTACCAACGAGGAAAGAATTTGAACTCCAATTAGCTACCTTAGCGAATGAAAGCAGAAATAAAGAACTCAACATTGTTATGACACTCAGACCCAAGTTTTCGGAGAGATACTTGCTTGAACAGCAATTAGGTTTTGCAGATTTTATTATGCGAAGTCGCTACACCAGTATTGCGGGGCAGTTATCTCGGGACGTGTTTGTCGTATGCTTGCAGACCCCTCATTGTCAATGGTTGAGCCCGGTTCGTTTGATCCAAATTGCCATGAAAGGATTCTTTAATGAGCTTAGAAATGAAATGGGCACAAAAATGCATGCCACTATCGTTAAAGGCCAAACTGGTGTGTCAATCCTTGGTTATGATACGAACCGACCAAGACAAGCGCTAGCACATGCAGCGCAAGCGATGTTGTCCTCTATTTCCGGTGAAGGCAGCTATTTCAACTTTTACGACAGTGAACTTCACTCTGAATTAGTGAAGCGCCAACATCTCGAGGTGTTTTTGGAGGCGCAAATAGAGAGTGGGCTAGTGGACGTTTACTTTCAACCGATTATCGACGTTCAAACCGGAAGAGTGGTTAAGTTCGAGGCTCTCGCACGCTTCTATGATGAAAATGATGCGTATTGTACGCAAAAGATGATCGCTATTATTGAAGATCTAGAACTCATAGCGGCACTTGATGATGTGGTCTGCCAAGCTGCGTTGAAGCACTTTCCGCGCTTACAAGAAATTTATGGCGAGGAAGTGGGCGTGACCATCAATCGCTCCCTCAATACGAAATTGGATTCTCTTCAGATCCTTCAGCGGTCGCATGATTTGATTAAAGCCAGTGGTGTAGACCCTAAGCGAGTAACTATCGAGCTAACAGAAACCGCGTATTTTGAACAAGATGAGGAGCATACTCGAGCTCTAGAGGAAGTGCGGAAAGAGGGCATTGAGATCGCGATTGATGACTTCGGTACTGGGTATTCTTCTTTTTCTTATCTAGAAAAAGGGCAGTTTGATTTACTGAAAATAGACCGAAAATTCATCAAGAACATTCATAAAGGGAGCACCAGCTATAACATTGTGAAAATGGTCACCGAGCTTGCACAGCAAATGAATGTAAAAGTGGTTGCTGAAGGCGTGGAATCTAAGCAAGAACTTCAAGTATTGGCAGAAATCGGTGTCGATTACATGCAGGGCTTTCTATTTTCTGCTGCCGTGCCTGTCGATTTGATGGATAAAGCGAACAGTTATGAGCATCTGTTCTCTGACATCGCGATTGAGTCTAAGCAAAGTGATGTGTTGCAATCTGTGAGCCATGAACAAGTCAGGTCTATGGACCCTGGAGAACCGCTCTCCTTGGCAGTGGAGTACATGAATTTGAATCCAAGCTTGCCTTTAGTTGTTCTCAATGAAAATCGTTGTGTTGGGTTAATTACGAAAGAGACGGTGAATTTACACCTAACGCCCTCGATGGGCACAGAGCGAGAAACTGAACGAGAAAGCCGAATTTGGAAACGTCCTGTTAATCAGATAATGAGCACCGAATTTGTGTTGGTTGATGAGGATTTACCTGTCTCTGTTATTCGAGAGTTGGTTAAAACCGGGATTCGTTTCCCTTGGGTACTGTGTAATACCAAAGAAGAGTACCGTGGAGTTTTAACGCAGGAAGACGCGTTGAAGTATCTTGCTTCTCTGTGAATAAAATTGTCTTACCGTTTTAGCTCATTTGGGGGCCGACTTTCGGTGGTTTGGCGATAGTTGATTTGATATTATCGCCCCCCAAAATGACTTTTGAGCGTGCATTCAACATGATTCAACAATTGCTGGTTACTTTCCCTCCGATGCTATTTGGCGCACAAGCGCTACTGACTTTGCTTCTAATCAAGGGCGATATTTGTCCTGGTCAGCGAGGACGTCTTCATAAAATGTTGCCAGCAGTAGCTGTATTGTGGCTCGCTGTTGCGTCACTTCGCATTGAAGCATTTATGATCGTGTTTGCTATTTTCTACTTCTATTCTCAGGTTCAAACCAAGAAAACGCGTGAAAAAGGGCCACTATGGGCGATGCATTTAGCGAATGGTTTGGCCTTTGCGTATGTAAGTATTCAGGTATTTGAGCAATCAAGCTGGCCAGCATCGATAGCGATGGCGCTAATGATATTTTTCCTTGGGGCGTCATTTTCTCAATTGCTACTTACGATAGCTCGCAGCAGATTACAGGCATTTCACCGCATTTTACCAGTTACTGGCATTGTGTCTGGAATGCTATTAGTCATCGCAACGTTGTTTGCTTCTTACCAGTTAAATGAAGCTGCACTGAACGCTGCAACACAGCCAATCTTGCTGTCTTTAGCTATGCTAATTTCTTCAATTATCGTGTGGTGTTGGCATATTTTTACGCATAAGAAACCAGAAAAGGTGCAACTGAGCGTAGCTTTGTTACTAGCACTCGCGTCGATGACGAGCCTGCAAGGTTTATTCTCTCTCGCGGCTTGACCTCTACTCTAAAGACAAAGTTAGACGGCTTATATCCAAGTGCTTTCTTGATGCTTGGGTATAAGGTGATCACGTTTTAGATCTCACTCACTTTAAATTCGCGTGATTACTACTACGCTTGTTTATATACCTTGTCGAAGAGGAGAGTCGCGATGGATTTAAGCAATGTAGGTAATCTGGACAGCACTATTTTGCTAGGTATCGTCAACGAAAAGCTACGTTTAGAGTGCGACAGTTTTGACGAGTTAGTATCAGTGTATGAGATGGATGTAGAGTCTGTAGTCGGCAAGCTTGATATGCTCGGTTATCAGTACGATCCATTGACTAACCAATTTAAAGCATATCAACGCTAAGCCTTTCATAACCCAAATCTTTTAAGCCACCTTGATTCCGTCAAGGTGGCTTTTACATTGTAGCCTCGCGGTTGCGAAAAAAGCTTGTAAGTAACGCTTTTCTTTCTCTGAGTGACGCGTTGCAGCAAACAAGCGACGCCATAAGCCTTGGCCGAAAGGTTTACTGGTAATAAGACCTTGGCGAGAAAATTCAGAAATCGCCCAATTGGGTAGTGCCGCCACCCCTAATCCAGCAGAGACCATCTGAACTAACATGAGAGTGTTGTCGGCTTGCTTCCATTTCGCAGGTTCTATTCCTGCTGGCTGAAGAAAGTGTTTTACGACGTCTAGCCTTTGTTTTTGAACCGGATAAGAGAGCATGGTTTGATCTGCGAGATCTTGCGGATCAATAATGTCTTTTTCCGCCAATGGGTGGTTGGTTGCGGTAATTAAACGCATTTCAAAGTCGAATAGAGGCTCGTAGTGGACTTCAGATCGAGGTTGGATATCGGAAGTAATAACGAGATCGAGTTCGCCTGCCAATAGAGCTGGGAGTGGTTCAAAGCCAAAACCAGAGGAAAAGTCCAATGTTACGCTAGGCCAAGCAAGTTGGTACTCCCTAAGTGCAGGCATTAGCCATTGGAAGCAAGAGTGACATTCAATGGCCATATGTAATCGGCCATTGACGTCCTCTTTCAAGCTCGCTAAATCATTTTCTGCTCTTGCGAGTTTCGGAAGGATATCTTCTGCAAGACGCAATAGGATTTCTCCCTCTGAAGTGAACTTCACCGGACGAGTCTTTCTCAGGAACAGTTGCCCTCCAATTCGCGCCTCCAAATCTTTGATCTGATGAGACAGTGCCGACTGAGTGAGATGCAAAGCGGTCGCTGTCGCCGTTAGAGAGCCAGTGTCTCGAAGCGAAGTGAGTGTCCGCAAATGTTTTAGCTCTATCATGAATTCCTTTCATCCTTTGTTGCTCGCTATGAACAGAATAGCAATCGTGTAAATAACTTAACGACAAAAAATGGATATGTAAACGTCTAGACGTCTATTTGTTGTTTTTATTTGCGAATCATGTCGCTTCATGATGAATTTTTTTAATAAACAAGTTGAATAAATGGACGTTGTTCTAATATCAGATGAGAGCGATAGTTTAGCCATCCAGACATCTTATTCTTTACCGAAAGATGCTCTGATCCAAACAAATTGAACAAAATTGAGAAAGGAATAGGGACATGGCGACAACGACTCACATATTAGGTTATCCACGCATCGGTGAAAAACGAGAATTAAAATTCGCTCAGGAAAAATACTGGCGCGGAGAAATTGATCAAGCAGAGCTTAAAAAGGTTGGAGCAGATCTGCGCGCTAAAAACTGGCAAACGCAAACAGATGCTGGCTTGAGTTTTGCCACCGCTGGCGACTTCGCTTGGTACGATCATGTACTGACGACCACGTTGCTATTGGGTCATGTGCCAAAGCGTCACGCTGATGGTTTCCCTAACCTGGATACGTTGTTCAAAGTGGGTCGCGGTCAATCTCAGGCGGGTTGCAGCTGTGCGGGCGCTGCGGCATCGGATATGACCAAATGGTTCAACACAAACTACCATTACATTGTCCCTGAATTCAGCAAGGACGATACGTTTGAAGTGAGCTGGCCGCAACTGTTTGAAGAAGTCAACGAAGCGCTTCAAGCTGGCCACCAAGTGAAGCCTGTTTTGCTTGGTCCAGTCAGTTACCTTTACTTGGGCAAAGAGGTCGAAGAAGGGTTTGACCGCTTAACCCTGCTACCACGCTTACTTACTGCTTACCAAGCTATTTTGGCAAAGCTAGCAAGTCAAGGTGTTGAGTGGGTTCAGATTGATGAGCCAATTTTGTCACTGGAGCTAGAAAGCAAATGGGCTGATTCGTTTAAGCTAGCCTACCAAGTGATTCGAAGCGATGTAAAAGTGCTGCTAACGACGTACTTTGACTCCGTAAGCGATACGCTAGGCAAAATTGTAGAGCTTCCGGTAGATGGTTTGCATATCGATTTATCTGCCGCCCCTCAGCAGCTTGACGATGTAGTTACCAAGTTACCGGAGGATTGGGTGCTTTCTGCTGGTGTTGTGAATGGTCGTAATGTGTGGCGTTCAGATTTAAGTGCCCAACTCGAGCGTCTACAGCCAGTCAAAGAGAAACTGGGCGACAAACTTTGGGTTGCCAGTTCATGTTCTCTGCTACATAGCCCTGTTGATTTAGCACTGGAAACAGAACTGAGCGAAGAAGTAAAAAGTTGGTTTGCCTTTGCAAAACAAAAAGTGGCAGAAGTCGCCTTGCTTGGCCGAGCGCTCGATGGTGACCAAAATGCGATTCTCGCTTGTGATACCTATAGCCAGCCAATCAAAGCGCGCAAGACAGCAACACATGTGAATAAACCTCAAGTACAAGCGCGTTTAAACAACATTACCGAGTCACTTGCCGAGCGCAGCGTACCTTATGCAGAGCGTGCTGCGCATCAAGCTGAAGTATTGGGCTTGCCTTTGTTGCCAACAACGACAATCGGCTCTTTTCCTCAAACGGGTGAAATCCGGGTGCAGCGCAGCGCTTATCGTACAGGTCAATTATCTGAGTCTGAATATATCCAAGCACTTAAAGGACATATTGCTGACGCAGTAAAACGTCAAGAGGCGCTCGACCTAGATGTGCTTGTTCATGGTGAAGCAGAGCGTAACGACATGGTGGAATACTTCGCTGAGAACTTGGCGGGTTTTCAAACGACCAAATTTGGTTGGGTACAGAGTTATGGTTCTCGCTGTGTGAAACCTGCCATTGTAGTTGCTGACATTGAACGTGAAAAACCGATCACAGTTGAATGGTCGACGTACGCACAATCGCTAACCAGCAAACAGATGAAAGGCATGTTGACTGGACCAGTAACGATTTTATGTTGGACGTTCCCACGTGAAGACATCACACGTCAAGAAATTGCGCAGCAACTTGCTTTGGCACTACGTGATGAGGTGTCTGACCTGCAAGATGCAGGCATCAATATCATTCAAATTGACGAGCCAGCCATTCGAGAAGGTTTACCACTCAAAAAACGCGATCACAAAGCGTACTTAGAATGGGCCGTAAATGCGTTTAAGGTCTCTGCGGCAAGTGCAAAACCAGAAACTCAGATTCACACTCATATGTGTTACAGCGAGTTCAATGAAATCATTGATTCGGTTGCGGCACTCGATGCGGACGTCATTACCATTGAAACATCTCGCTCAAATATGGAGCTGCTGAAAGCATTTGAAGAGTTCAATTACCCGAACGAAATTGGCCCTGGTGTTTATGACATTCACTCACCAAACATTCCTACGGAAGAATGGATTGAAGGTTTAATCAAGAAAGCGGCAGACAAAATTCCGGCTCAGCGTTTGTGGGTAAACCCAGATTGTGGTCTGAAAACACGAAACTGGAAGGAGACAGAAGCCGCATTGGCAAATCTGGTTTCAGCGGCGAAGAAGCTCCGTGCTGAGCTGGCGTAACACATCGTTACAGCAAATAAAAACGGAGACTGTGGTCTCCGTTTTTCTATTCTTAATTGTTCACTTTCGTTTTCAGATTATCCAATAATAGCGAAGCATCGTCTCATGCCGAAAGCAACAAAAATTACTGTAGCTACTTCACCTGAGTACAAGTCTGTGCGGAAACCAACTCATCTGCCATCAACTGACCGCGAGAATTACGTACCTTAATACGATACATCAAGCCCATATCAATTTGCTTGCGAACTTCTGGGTTGCTGCAGTAGGTATAGATACTGGTATTCAGTACTTGATTTAACGGCTTTGCACCGAGTGCGCCATCGTTATAAATCATCATCATCTCTACAACATTTTTGTTGGATGAGACACGCATTATTTGCAGTGGGCCGTACTCTAAAGGGAGGCCCGCTGACAAGACTCCTGCTCGGTTTGATGCCATAAGCTCAAGTTGGCGCTGATTATCATCGGTTGATGAACAGCCAGCCAGAGCACCAAATACCAAGAAAAGACACAGTAATTTTTTCATAAATTAAAACACTTTTTTGAACGGTTTCACGATTACATGATCGTAAACACCAGCCGCTACATAAGGATCGGCTTCTGCCCACGCTTTAGCATCCTCTAGCGAGGCGAATTCAGCGATGACAGTTGAGCCCGTAAATCCAGCTTCACCAGGATTGTCAGAATCTATCGCAGGCATCGGACCAGCTGTAAGAAGGCGACCTTCGTCTTGTAGCTTTTGTAAGCGATCCAAGTGTTGTGGGCGAACGCTCATGCGTTTTTCCAACGAGTTCTCAACGTCCTGTGAAAAGATGACATACCACATAGCATAGTTCCTTAATTGGTAGGGTAAAGTGTTAATTTAACGCCTTTTTTGTGTCTCTCACAAGTGAACAACAGAAAATGTGAGATCCTTTCTAACTGTTAGCGTTGTAGGTTGACTAATTCTGAACCGGACGTGGTTTACCTTCACTGTCAATGGCTACGTAGTTGAAGGTCGCATCACAAACCATGAAGCGTTCGCCAACACCGTGAGCTTTGACGGGTTTGACCCATACTTCCAAATCGACACTCATGGATGTGCGGCCGATCTTAGTGCATTCGCCGTAGCAGCATACGACATCGCCCACACCAACAGGTTTTTTGAACGTAATGCTTGATACCGAAACGGTGACAACGCGACCACAAGAGATCTCTTTTGCCAGAATCGCGCCCGCTAAGTCGAGCTGAGACATTATCCAACCGCCAAAAATATCGCCATTGGCGTTTGTATCTGCAGGCATTGCAAGGGTACGAAGCAGCATTTGACCTTTCGGAGAGCTAATTTCTTGACTCATTGTGACATCCTAAATCTTAAAGGCGCTCAAACTAAGCGCCAACATAGTAAATACCTAGAACCAAAGGTCCTTAAAAAACCGCAGATACCGGACCAGAGAAAGTTGGTTTACAGCAGCAAGAATGGTCTGAAAACGGTACGTTGTTTGAGCGGTTTACTGATACATGGAGCAAAACAGCGACCCTAAGGTCGCTGTGAAGTCGCGGATTATAGCAAAACTGAGTTTTTAATCATCAGTGGACACATCGGATGAGTTATTTTTTTGTTCTTTTGGCATGTGTTTATAAATGTAAAAGCCAGTCGCAATCATGTAGGCAAATGTCGCGATCAACATTCCAAATACTTTGAAGTTAACCCAAACATCCAACGGCAATTCGTAAGCAATATAAATATTTAGGCCAGCGAAGAATGAGAAGAAGCCAACCCAAGCCCAGTTAATCTTTGCCCAAACAGCGTCAGGTAACGTAATTTCCTTGCCTAGCATACCTTTGATGGCTGATTTTCCCAATGCGTGGCTCACTGCTAAGCCAATCGCCAGAATCGCGTAAATGATGGTGACTTTCCACTTTATAAAATTGTCGTCGTGGAAGAAAAGGGTCATGCCGCCGAAGATAGTGACGATAACAAATGTTATTAGTTGCATCTTTTCGACTTTCTTATACAGCGCGTAGGTGACGACAAGCTGAATGGCTGTTGCTACGATTAGTGCACCTGTCGCCACGTAGATGTCGTACAGCTTGTATAAAGCGAAGAAAATGATGAGTGGTATAAAGTCTAGGATCTGCTTCATGATGGCAAAATCTACCTAATTATTGAATTGAAGACAGTCTAACTGAATCTGACAAGATGTGAATACTGAGGAAGTTAGGGTAAGAATAGTAACGCTTAGTATATCGTACAGCCCGCAAGCGTCTTCCACGTCGAAACAGCAAATGGAAGGAATAAAAATTGCCGCGTGAAGCGGCAATAGAGTTGAGAGTTTTAAACCTTAAGCCACACGTTGATATTGGGAAATAAGCGTTTTTACATCTTCTAAATAGCCTTCCCGCAGTAAGTTATCGACCGTTGCTTCTAGCTCTTCGAGAGACATCGTGAAGCAAGTGGATTTACCAGTCATCAGGGTCAGATATTGATGATACTCTTCTGCTGTATAGTGGCCTAAGCGATCAAGTAACAGTGTTTTGATTCCATGATGAATCAAGCCGTAGTATGTATGTCGATGAAGTAACATGGCGATCTCCTTATCAAGCTCATACGCTACTCATTTGCAGCCTGCTTGACCTTCTGGATAATTCGATTTACTCCAATAATGCACATCTAGTGCCAATTCTATATTTGCAAATTAAAAAGTGTTGGAAGGTGCAAAATTCTCGTTCTGTAACCATCTTTGGATGACGACTTGAAGAGCATTTAACGTGGTGGGCTTTTCGAGTCTGTCATCCATGAGTTTCGAAATTAGCTCCAACTCTCTAGCTCCAGACTCACCAGATAAGGCAATGATTGGAACGGAAGATGTGATTTGCTTAATCCGTTGGCTTGCGTCAAATCCATTCATTACCGGCATTTGGACATCCATAAGAACGAGATCAATCTTGTGAGAGTGGAATAGTTCTACCGCAGAGGCTCCATTATTTGCTTGTAAGCTGTTGACTCCCAATCTTTTTAAATACATCTGTACCAAGGTGCGTTGCACCTCTTTGTCATCAACAATGAGCACTGTTGGTGCATCTTTAGATACTTGTACGTGTTGAGCTGAATGATTTTCAGAATGTGATGCAGTTGCTTTCCAGCTATCAAAGTCCGGTGCTCTTAATGTCTCTGGTTTTGGTGCGTTTGGTACGACTGGGAAATACAAGTAGAATTCTGTGAACTCGTTCAATTCAGACTGGCACTCTATTCGTCCTCCGAAGGAGCGCATAACACGTTGGCAATAGCCCAAACCTAGGCCACTGCCTCCGCTTTTTTGATACGAGAAAAAGTCATCAAATATCTTGTGTAAGATACTGCTATCTATACCTGGCCCACTATCTCGGAAGATCAGAATGTTTTCGTAAGCCCCCGTCTGGGTACGAATCTCAATTTGACTGTCGGGATAAGAATCAAAATAGTAGATAGCGTTACGAATCAAATTGAAAATGACAAAGTTAAACAGGGTCTCATTTAACTTCGCGACAAAATCGTGTGCCTGTGGCAGGTTAATTCTCTCTATTATTTGATCGTTTTCAAAACCATAACGGCTTACTGCTTGGTCGATGGCTTTATGTATGGAAGTGAGAGCTAAAGGCTCATGCTCTGGTGAGCTGTCGCTAACTTCTCGTAAAATAATATCGATAAGTTGTCGACCGCGTTGTATAGCGGCTTCACCTTTATCAATTTCTCTTTTTAGCATATCCAGTGAGGCGTTTGACTCTATATGCTGTTTTAAAGCTTCAAATTGTAATTGTACTTGAGCGAGAGGGTTACGCATTTCATGTGCAATGGAGTTAGCCAGCGCACGGCTTTGGCGTACCTTTCTATCGGCTTCAATGGTGCTCTGGATGCGAACTAATAACGTTTGCAGAGCTGAGATTTCTTCATTAGAAAACAGCTTATTATCTATTTTATGTGAAGAAATTAGTAAGTGAGTAACAGACTTTCCACGACCGAAGAGAGGCATAACGAGCGCAGTATTGCTTGAGCGCATACGCTCGTAGAGCTTTCTCATAGACCCTTTAGAAGAGGAGGCATAATCAATTTCTTCAGACAACTCATCAAGCACGAGAACTGACTTGCTTGACGGCAGGTACTCTTCGTAAAACGTTTCTGTGTAATTGCTAGTGACTAGCTGTAGCTTGTTGTTTGGAATGTTAAGTAACGATGCCAACTGATGCATAGCATCATCTATTGAGCGTTTAAACTCTTCCTCTAACCCAAGGATTTGCTGAACGGGAGTGTGTCGTTTCCCATAAATAAAATACGAAGCGAAACGACTGACTCGCTTAAAAAGCAAGTGCCAAGTGATACCGATAAGCGCGCATAAAGGTACCGCAACAAGCCATTGGTTATCTTCAGAGATAGGAATAAATATCGCCCCTAGCGGCAGAACAAAAATGGCGCAGACTAAGAGCGCGCTTACCGTTAAGTACGTGAGATATTTAGCGCTGTAGAAGCGAGAGGTAAGTAGGGCATAGCCGACAAACAACATTTCGCTGATTGAAAGTGCTGGTGGTAACCAAGTTAGGGAGAAGTCGCCAAGGAAATACGTCATTCCAAGGTGTATCACTGCCGTAGATAACATGAATACCAAAATGCCAGCGATCATATAGTTGCTTTTTGCTAGCGTGAGCTTGCTGCTGTTAGCGCGCATGGCAATCAAGTTAAGCAGCGTTAGTACCACGAAAGCTAGCAAACTAATGAAAAAATATGAGGTATGTGGGCCAAATTCAATGACGAACTGGCTTGGACCACTAATGGTGACATTTTCGACAGTAAGATTCGGCACTAAGTTGATGTACAGTGAATACGTTGCTAGTGCGACAAAGACGACTTTTTGCCAGACTTTGACCGCTGTTTTTTTAACATCTGCGGTTAACTGGCAAGAAAAATAGAATGCAAACGCAAAGGCGAAAAAAGACGCTAAGTTCGCTAACTTAGCCATAAAAATGCCACCAACAGAGCCTAATTCTGGCAATAAATCGGTATGGAAATAGGCGTTGCTGCTTATCCAAACAATGATACAGCTGGAATAAGCGATGTAAGGCGCGTGATGCGAGCCTAAGATTGATTCACTCTTCTGTTTTAGGCGATAGCAGTAATACAGTAGCCAAGCGAATACTATTAGTACAGTCGCGTACAATGCCATTGCTTTTGGGTAAAAGAGACCGTGCAAATGAACATCAAGCATGCTCATTCACCTTTTTATCCATTCTTTTTGTTCGTACGCAATGTTTGTAGTCGCGAAATTGTATGTCTTGAAATGCTTCAACCATCATACCTAAATTCCAGAAACCGCGGTATGTCTTGGTACCGTCACCATTAATGTCGCGGTATCCTGAGTGAAAGTAGGCACTTAAATCAATAGATTGATAGAAATTTAACATAAATACTTGCTCAATAATGGTAAAGCCGAGCTTATAGCCTGCTTTATAGAGCTCGCTCATCATAGTTTTTTGCGCCAGATACAAAAAATACAGCTTTTGTTGAATGTTGCCTCCCACCGTAAGACGCAGTACTTCGCAAACCGCTTCAGTGTTCTTTACATGAGATTGAAACTGAGCATCAAACTCAATAAGAGTGTGCTCATGAGTTAGAGCACGACACTCCAAAATACCCAGTTGATTGAGAACACTGTACCCATGATTAGGAAAGCAAAACTGCCATTGTTCGTTACTAAACTGTGGTGAGTAACTGAGCCAGTTATTTCGTTGATGCCAGCTTTGCACTAAAGCGGAGGAGACCATGATTGGTGAAGATGACGATTTGAGCAAGAGGGCAAAGTGCTGCCCTTTTTGCGAGAGTGATAAAAGAGGCAAGATTTCAAACCATTGTTCAGTTTGGACGAAAAGCTCAAGATTACTCAGTGTGATCGCTTCGGAAATCGGCATTAACGCTGCATGATTTGGCAGCATTACCTCAAGATCGCAATCTGCGATATCTTCAATTAACACGCTAGTATAGCTGTGGTCGTCAAACGGAAGCGGAGTAGGAATCGCAGCTTCGTTTGAAGGATATTTTTGCTTGATTGCTTCGAGCTCGCATTGACACCAGAAAACCATCCAATGCGGGTAACAATCTGCGGCAAGTTGTTCAAGTAAACGAATCTCTTTGGAGAAACCTGTCGGATACTGTTGCACTAAATCTCGATAATCCATTAACTCAAATAGTGCAGAAAGACTTTTTGATGCGTGTTTAGGAAAGAGAGATTTAAGCAGTTTTATTCGATACAGAGCAACCTGTTGAAAAAGAGCATCTCGTTTTTGTTTCGTTAGGGTAAGAATAACTAAGTCAATCAGTGCCTGCTGCTTTGATTCGATCGGCAAATTTGTTTTGGTGAGATATTCCAAAGATTGCTCAAGACTCATGATATAACCTAGTTCTAACGTTTTGTTATATTTTGTAATGGTTTATATCATTTTGAAAAATTTATGCCATCGGTTTCTATTTGTATAGTTACGTAATGCAAGAAAAGACAAAAAAACCGCTCATTATGAGCGGTTTTTGGTCTATTCAAGAAAGGGTTAGGCTTCTTGCTTTTTTAGCTCAACTTCTGCCGTTTCTTCTTCAATTAGCGCATCAACGATAACTGCACATGCAGCATCACCTGTGATGTTCAGTGCTGTACGAATCATATCGAAAATACGGTCAAGAGCGAATAGCAGCGGTAGACCTTCAATTGGAATGCCAGCGGCAAGAAGCACGGCAACCACTAGGAAAGAAGGGCCAGGAACACCCGCTTGACCAACCGCACCCAATGTAGACGTTACGATAATTGCAATGTAAGCGCCCATGCCTAGATCGATATTGAACAGTTGAGCAAAGAAGATAGCAACCAAGCCATAGTAAATCGCATTACCTGACATGTTGATCGTTGCGCCTAGAGGCAGAACAAATGATGCAGTTGAATTTTTTACGCCCAGCTCTTTTTCACAGGTGTCCATTGTGACAGGCAGTGTTGCCATAGAAGACGCTGTTGAAAGCGCAACTGCTTGCGGTTTCTTCATTGAAGACAGGAATTTCTTCGCAGATGTCTTCGTGAAAACATGCACCATTGCTGGGTAAACAACGAAACCGAAGATTAGGATGGCGGCAACGTAAACAACGAACAGTTTAAACACCACCATTAGCGCACCAAAACCGAACGTACCGACGGCTTCTGCCATCAGACCAAATACACCGATAGGTGCAATGATCATTACTTTGTTGATCATCCAAACCATTGCGTCAACGATGCAGTTAACACCATTGATGATTGGTTCACGACGTTCTTTTGCTTGCTTAGAAATCGCAATACCAAAGAACATACAGAAAACGAGTATCTGTAGGATGTTTGCTTCATTTAGTGATTGGAAAACGTTGGTTGGGATCATACCAGTGATGGTTGCCCAGAAAGTAGGTAGTTCACCTTTTGAAGCGTATTCTGCTGAGAACATGCCTTCAACGCCAGAGACGTCGATACCCATGCCTGGTTGGAATACTTCACCCATAAATAGTGCAAGCGCAACGGCTAGGGCGGATGTTAAACCAAAATAACCTAGAGTGACGATACCAACTTTACCTGCTGACTGGCTGTTCCCAAGACCAGCGGCGCCAGAAATCAAGGCTACAGCGACCAAAGGAATAACCAACATTTTGATTAAGTTGATAAAGATAGCACCTAAAGGAGCGAACACTGTCGCATCATGACCCATCATGGCACCAACGGCTGTGCCCACGATCATGGCGATTACGACTTGTACGCCAATGTTGTTTAGCAAACTCTTTTCTTTTAACACTTCCATAACCTCTGTGCTAATAAAATGTAAAATCCTAAAATTACCCACTAACCATAAATGGATTTACGGATAATTATCTCGCCTTGCTTTTTACACTTATCGTTTACAATTGGCAATATGCAGCAAGGTATTATTGATGGATTAATCGATATTTTATTGACGAACGATAAAGTTTTGTTCAATAGCAAACGTTTGCCATTGATTTTTCTTATAAGGGTCGCGTTTAGGATTGTTCAAGTTTATTTTTCTTTATTTGTTTTCTTTTTGTTAATTTTAACCGCTTTTGTATTTGCTATTGCAGTCAGAGTTTTTAGTGACTTGGGTAACAATTCATCTCTTTCAAGCTCACACTTTTATTAATTTGCCTTCTGAAATGTTAATTGCTTTACATTCTTGGCTCTAATTGCGTTGTAAACATAATGTTAAATTGTAATGACTGGTGAGACTCAAATGCTGACGATCCAGTGTTAGAGATAACTTGCTTAGTTAATGCTCCTGAGCTGATTAGACGAGAAAGACAAGTAAGAGGTGAAGAGACTATGATGAATCTTGCTGCTGCGTTACAAAGAAATGCTGCGAGTAAACCAGATAAAACGGCGTTGATATGTGGCACTGAAAAGATAAATTATGCGCAGTTTGATGCGATCGCCGGCAAGATCGCAGCGTCTTTAATCAATAAAGGCGTAAAGCCAGGTGACCGCGTTGCGATTTCATGCCCAAACATTCCTTTTTTCGCGTTTGTTTATTATGCAATACAAAAAGCTGGCGCGGTTGCAGTCCCATTAAATGTGCTTTTGAAAGCGCGAGAAATTAAGTATCACTTAGAAGATTCAAAAGCGAAGTTTTATTTCTGCTTTGAAGGGACGAAAGAACTGCCAATGGCAAAAGATGGTGTCAAAGCCTTTGAACAAGTCGATACATGCGAAGGCATAGTCGTATTGACTCAATCTCAAGATGAAAGCTATTGGAATGGTGTAATAACTCTCAATGCGTTTATAGCCGATGTCCAACCGTTGCCGGATTATATACCGCGTAATGCGGATGATACATGTGTGATTTTGTATACATCAGGGACGACAGGCTTACCAAAAGGCGCTGAGCTGACTCAGCAGAACATCATAATGAACGCTCTGGTGGCACAAAATATTATGGGCAGCCAGGCCGATGATATTCACTTAGTAACTTTGCCTTTATTTCATACATTTGGTCAAACCGTCCACTTAAATGCTAGTGTTTTGGGCGGGGCAACATTGGTGTTAGTGCCTAGGTTTGAGCCTAAACATGTTCTTGAACTGGTGGAAAAACATAGGGTGACGATATTTGCTGGTGTGCCAACGATGTACATCGGTCTGCTTCATGTGCAGCATCAATTTGATACCTCGTCATTGCGTGTTGCAGTAAGCGGTGGTGCGTCATTGCCAACCGAAATCTTTCGAACCTTTGAAGAAACATTTAATGTGCCGATCTTAGAAGGGTACGGCTTGTCGGAGACAAGTCCTATTGCATGTTTTAATCATTTGGATCAGGAGCGTATACCAGGCTCGGTAGGTCAACCGGTTCAAGGCGTCGAAGTAAGAGTTATCGACATTGAAGGCAATGCACTACCGATAGGCGAAGAAGGTGAGATTGTTGTGCGTGGTCATAATGTTATGAAGGGATATCTTGACCGTCCAGAAGTTACTGAATCTGCGCTACAAAATGGTTGGTTCCATACTGGTGATGTGGGCCGCTTTGACAGTTCAGGTAATTTATTTATTGTCGATAGAATGAAAGATCTGATCATTCGAGGTGGATTTAATGTTTATCCCAGAGAAATTGAAGAAGTTTTCATGACTCATCCTGCAGTTTCAATGGTAGCGGTGATAGGGATTCCAAATGAAGAGTATGGCGAAGAGATAAAAGCCTACGTTGTACTTAAACCAAAAGAATATATTGACGCCGATTCATTACAAAAGTGGGGTAAAGAGCAATTAGCCTCGTTTAAATATCCTCGTTATGTCGAAATTCGTGAACACCTCCCGATGAGTGCGACAGGAAAGATTTTGAAACGTGAGTTGAAATCTGAATTGAATATAGCTTAGTCAATTCAATGGTTTTTGTGTCACAGCGCCACTTGCCTAAGCGCAAATGGTGTTGTGCTCTTAACCAATTAGATGCATAAGCTTTTTAGCTGTCGTTAGACAATACTTACCGTTTGTTGAATGGATCTATTGCTCGAGTTCTTTAAAGTATTCTTCTAAGCGTTTCGGATTGGTAATGGTTACTGAGCCATAGTTTAGCTCTAGCATCCCGATACTTTCTAATCGTTTTAGTATCTTGTGTACGCTCTGACGAGTTAGCCCCATCATGTTAGCGATATGTTCTCTTGTTACCCTGACAACGCATGGTCGAGTATCGATCGCTTGATTAAGTTGGTATTCTGCAAGCAGCAGTAACCTTTTGGCGACTCGTTCTTCAATTCCTCTAATCGCGTCATCTTCGATAACAGAAATAGCAGACCACAAGCGGCGGCTAAGTAAGTCGAGTATAGTGGGGTAACTTTGAGGGTATTTGGCGAGTAATTGGCGAAATTTATCTCCAGGAAGCTCCATTACAGTCACGTCAGAATGCGCGGTCGCACCAAAAATACGAGGCATACCGGGAGAAAAAACATTGTCTCCAAACCAGCCACCAGCTTCGAAAATCATCAGTGTGACTTCTTTGCCTTTTGAACTAATTGAGTTCACTCTCACTGCACCTTGAGCTATGACCATAAGAGAAGATTGAAGCGCACCTTTATTGCAAATCAGTGCTTTTTCGTCGAAGCAGCGAACCTTAGTCATTTGCGCTGCTTCACTAAGCCCTTTATCTGGCAGCCCTGATAGTACAGGACATTTGGCTAGCAGTGTTTTGACTTCTTCCATGTAGCAACCTTACTGCACATTGCTTTATTGAGTTAGTTAAGTTACCCAAGCTTAACACTCTTTGAGTGCTCTGCTTGAGATAGATTTGGAAAGTGCGGGCGTTGAACAAAAAATGACGTGGTATAAACACGATAGTAAGAAAACGCCCACTAAACATAATGTTAAGCGGACGTTGTTGTGTCATATCAAACTGAAATTATTTTTGAGTGGCAGCTTTCATTGCAGAAACGAATTCACCTAGCTTGTCGAGCATAATTTGTGGTTGCTCAACGTTCGCTTCAATGATTTTTACCACGGCTGAACCAGAAATTGCACCAGCCGCACCAGATTCTAGTGCTTGTTTCACCTGTGCTGGCTCTGAGATGCCAAAACCAAGTAGCGCTGGTGGCGCATCAAATTGGTTCAGTCTATCGAGCATATGACCTACAGGCATGTTTGCTTTGGTTTCTGCGCCAGTAACACCTGCACGAGAGAGTAGGTAAGTGTAGCCGCCACCCAACTCTGATACTTGCTTCAGTGTTTCATCACTTGCCGTTGGTGGTGCGATGAAGATTGGGTGAATACCAAACTTTTCTGCAGCAGCAACAAATTCAGCACTTTCATTAGTTGGTACGTCTGCAATCAAAACAGAATCGATACCTGCTTTTGCACAACGCTCATAGAAGTTCTCGATACCACGAGAGTAAACAAGGTTCGCGTACATCAGAAGGCCAATAGGCAACTCTGGGTACTTAGCTCGGATCTTACCAATTTGCTCGAAGCAGATATCTGGTGTTGCACCTGAATCTAGAGCACGAATGTTCGCACCTTGGATAGTTGGGCCATCCGCAAGAGGATCTGAGAATGGAATACCGAGTTCTAGGGCATCTGCGCCCGACTCAACCAATGTTTCCATGATCTTGTAAGACTGTTCTGCGTTTGGATCGCAAACCGTTACGAACGGTACAAACGCGCCTTGGTTTTTCTCGTTTAGGCGCTCAAACATCTTTGCATAACGGCTCATTAGATCGCTCCTTTTTCTTCTAGGATGGCATGTACAGTGAAGATATCTTTATCACCACGACCTGATAGGTTCACAACTAACAATTGTTCTTTTTCTGGATTCTCACGAGCCATACGCAGTGCATGAGCCAGTGCGTGAGAAGATTCTAGAGCAGGGATGATACCTTCGTTACGCGCAATTTCCTGGAATGCATCTAGTGCTTCATCATCCGTCACGTTGTCATATTCAGCACGGCCAATTGCGTTTAGGTGTGCGTGTTGTGGACCAACTGAAGGGAAATCAAGGCCAGCAGATACTGAGTAAGACTCTTCAACTTGGCCGTTTGGATCTTGCATCAACGGTGCTTTCATGCCGAAGAAGATGCCCGTTTTACCGTGTTTAAGTGGTGCACCGTGCTGGTCAGTATCGATACCTTTACCTGCTGGCTCTACACCAATTAGGCGAACGCTTTCTTCTTCAATGAAGTCAGCAAACATACCAATCGCGTTTGAACCACCGCCCACACATGCGATAACCGCATCAGGAAGACAGCCTTCACGTGCCAAAATCTGATTCTTCGTTTCTTCACCGATCATGCGTTGGAAGTCACGCACGATCGTTGGGAATGGGTGAGGACCTGCCGCTGTACCTAGTAGGTAGTGCGCGTCTTCGTAAGTTGCAGACCAGTCGCGCAGCGCTTCGTTACATGCATCTTTAAGTGTCGCTGAACCCGAGTGGACAGGAATAACTTCTGCGCCCATTAGCTTCATACGGAATACGTTCGGGCTTTGACGCTCAACGTCTTTTGCACCCATGTAAACGCGACACTTAAGGCCAAGTAGTGCACACGCTAGTGCGGTTGCAACACCGTGTTGGCCTGCGCCTGTTTCTGCGATGATTTCGTTTTTACCCATGCGTTTCGCAAGCAGAGCTTGACCTAACACTTGGTTGGTCTTGTGCGCGCCACCGTGAAGTAGGTCTTCACGTTTTAGGTACAGTTTGGTTTTCGTACCTTTGGTTAGGTTACGAGTTAGAGTCAAAGCCGTTGGACGGCCCGCATACTCTTGAAGAAGCGTCATGAACTCACTGCGGAATTCTGGATCTTCTTGCGCGTCTATAAACGCTTGCTCTAGTTGCTCCAGTGCTGGAACTAGAATTTGCGGAACGTACTGACCGCCGTATTCGCCAAAGTAGGCATTCAGTTTTGCCATCGTTATATTCCTTCTCGTATTTTTCGCTACGAATAGCTTTAAATTTTTTAGCTGATATCCAGCTTTAGTAGCTGCGAATGGCGGTGAAGGCCGCGAGCAACTTCTGTGAATCTTTTTTGCCTGGTGCGCTTTCTACACCAGAGTTTAAATCTAATCCCAAGCAACCTAGTGTCGCTGCTTGTTGAGCATTTTCTGGCGACAGTCCGCCCGCTAGCATAATTTGACTTGGGTCGCCGATCAGTGACCAGTCGAACACTTGACCAGTTCCGCCAGTTTGAGTGCCAACTTGCGCATCTAATAAATGGCGATCAATGTTGTCTGCTAGCAATTCTGGCTTGGCATCAGTCACGCCGTAAGCTTTCCAAATTTCTACCGCTGCTGGCAGTTCGGCTTTGAGTTGGTTTACGTAAGCTTGGTCTTCTTGACCGTGCAGTTGCACCACTTTTAAACCCAAAGAGGTCACGACAGAAGCAACAAAATCGATATCGTGATTTTGGAACACGCCTACATAGTTCAGTGGAGCACCGCTCATGGTTAAGCGCGCACCTTCAAGGTCGACCGCACGCTTCGACTTCTCGACAAAAATCAGGCCACCAAATACTGCGCCTGCTTGATATGCTTTTGCTGCGTCATCTGGATGCGTTAAGCCACACACTTTATTTTCGCCTAACGTCACTTTACGTACAGCAAGTTCTAGGTTGTCTTCCGCCATCAGTGAACTACCAATCAAGAAGCCGTCTGCGTATTCCGCTAAATCACGAACTTGTTGATGCGTATAAATGCCAGATTCTGAGATTACTGTTGCGTTAGGAGCCAGTTCGCGAATGGTCGGTGCCAGTTCTTTAGTACGATTCAAATCAGTACTTAGGTCGCGAAGGTTACGGTTATTAATGCCGATAACGCGTGCGCCAAGCTTAACGGCACGATGAAGCTCTTCTTCGTTGCTGACTTCGGTCAAGATACCCATGTTCAGGCTGTGCGCTGCTTCCTCTAGCGCTTTGTACTCTTCGTCATTCAGGACAGAAAGCATCAGTAGCACGGCATCAGCACTGTAATGACGCGCTAGGTAAACTTGGTAGGTGTCTACCATGAAGTCTTTGCACAGAACGGGTTGTTTGACTTGACCGCGCACTTGAGGAAGAAAGTCAAAGTTACCTTGGAAGTATTTTTCGTCTGTTAATACTGAAATTGCATCAGCATGGTTGTTATAAACCGATGCAATGTAATCCAAGTCGAAGTGATCACGAATCAAACCTTTAGAAGGAGATGCCTTCTTACATTCGGTGATGAACGCCGTCTTTTCACCACTCAGAGCGTCGTAGAAGCTGCGGTCCGATGGCAGCAAATCAGACTGAAATGTGCTTAGCGGTTGAGACACCTTACGGTCTGCTACCCATTGATATTTATCGCGGACAATTTTCGCCAGTACTTCTGCCATTTCTGCTTCTTTTTTAGAAACGTGCTCAGACAGGTTGTCAGCTTGCTGAGTGTTGAAGTCAGTCATCTTCTTCAATTCCTTAAGCGTGTGCGGCAAGTTGTTGTACCAATTGGTACGCCTTGCCTGAATTCATTGCCTCAATCGCTTGTTGCGTGTTGGCTTTTAAATCTTCGTGGCCGAATAGACGCATTAGCAGAGCAACGTTCACCGCCACTGCACCCAATTGTGCGTCTGTACCTTTACCCGTCAGAATATTGGTAATGATCGCCTTGTTTTCTTCAGGATCGCCACCTTTGATCGCTTCTAGTGGGTGCGCTTTTAGACCGAAGTCTGCAGGCGTTAGTTTATATTCTGTGATCTTACCGTCTTTGATTTCAGCAATGGTTGTTTCGCCGTGAATCGCCACTTCATCCAAACCACTACCGTGTACTACAGCGGCGCGCTTCATACCCATTTGTAGCATGGTTTCTGCGATAGGACGAACCAGTTCTTCACTGTAAACGCCCATCAATTCGATGTTAGGACGAGCAGGGTTAATCAGTGGGCCAAGAATGTTAAAGATGGTGCGCGTTTTCATGGTTTGACGCACTGGCATCGCATGGCGCACACCACCGTGGTATTGAGGTGCAAATAGGAAAGCAACACCAATATCGTCTACCGCTTTGCGCGTATCTTCTGCGCTCATAGCTAGGTTGATACCAAATGAATCAAGAAGGTCAGAAGAACCCGATTTGCTTGAAACGCTGCGGTTGCCGTGTTTCGCTACTTTTAGACCACATGCTGCAGCAACAAACGCCGCAGTGGTTGAAATGTTGATGGTGTTGTGACCGTCGCCGCCAGTACCTACGATATCTGCGAAATCATAATCTGGACGAGGGAATGGGTTTGCATTTGCCAGCAGCGCTTTTGCCGCGCCTGCTATTTCATCTGGTGTTTCGCCTTTGATTTTTAGTGCAGTCAGCGCTGATGCCATCAAAATTGGGTCTAGCTCACCACGGATAATGATGTCGAATAGCTGTTGGCTCTCTTCTTGAGTAAGCGATTCTTGCTCGTACAGTTTGGTAATAATAGGGTTGATGATTGCTTCCATATTTCCTCTCCTAAATTTCTTATGTGCCAGTGCTTTTTAAGCAGTGAGTGGGTTAGCTGAAGTTTGTTCTTCAAGTGCCCATTCAATGGCATTGGCCAACAGTGTTGCTCCGTAGGTCGTCATAATAGATTCCGGGTGGAACTGGAACCCGCAAACTTTATCTTCTTCATGTACAACAGACATTACCAAGTCATCCACTTCTGCTGTGATGGTTAGGCTCTCAGGAACCTTGGTCGCAACCAGCGAGTGGTAACGTGCAATCGCAAGTGGTGATGGTAGGTTTTGGTAAATCGCATGGTTTTGGTGCTCCATCATAGAGACCTTACCGTGAATGATTTCGCCTGCGCCAGCAACGGTGCCGCCGTATGCTTCAACAATCGCTTGGTGACCAAGACAAATCCCGATCATCGGCACTTTGCCTTTCATGCGTTGGATAAGCTCTGGCATTGAGCCTGCCTCTGACGGTGCGCCTGGGCCTGGCGATAGCAGAACCACTGGGTTTTCAAGCTCGTTTACCGCTTGTTCAATGGTTTCTGCTGGGATGTTGTTTCGGTAAATCTTGACTGAGTGACCTAGCGAGCGGAATTGATCCACAAGGTTGTAGGTGAACGAGTCAAAGTTGTCGATAAAAATGATATTAGCCATCTCTGAACCCTATTCCTTATTGTGATTTATGCGCTGCTTGGATAGCAGAGATTACCGCTTGTGCTTTGCCGCGCGTTTCGTCTGCTTCTGCTTGTGGATCAGAATCGAACACCACGCCAGCACCAGCTTGAACTTGAGCAATGCCGTTCTCAACGTACGCTGAGCGGATCACGATACAGGTGTCGAGTGTGCCTTCACCAGTGAGGTAGCCAACAGCGCCGCCGTAGCTACCGCGTCGTGCGCCTTCTACATCGCGAATCAACTGCATGGCACGAATCTTAGGTGCGCCGGTGAGCGTACCCATGTTCATACATGCTTGGTATGCGTGCAGGGCGTCTAGGTCTTCACGCAGTTGACCAACCACACGAGACACCAAGTGCATTACGTGGCTGTAGCGGTCGACTTTTAGAAGGTCTGCTACGTGGCGAGTACCAGCTTGAGCAATACGAGCGACGTCGTTACGTGCCAAGTCAACCAACATCATGTGTTCTGCGTTTTCTTTCATGTCTGTGCGCAGTTCAAGTTCGATGCGGCTATCTAGGTCGAAATCAATCTCTCCATTCGGGCGTTTACCACGGCGACGTGTGCCTGCGATTGGGTAGATTTCAATTTGGTTGGTATCGGTTTCATACTTAAGCGCGCTTTCTGGTGATGCGCCAAACAGAGTGAACAGCTCATCTTGCATGTAGAACATGTAAGGGCTTGGGTTACTTTGTTTCAGTTCTTTATAAGCCGCCAGTGGAGAAGGACAAGGTAGAGTGAATCTACGAGACGGTACAACTTGGAATACATCGCCTTTCACTACGAACTCTTTTAAGTCGCGAACGGTTTGGCAGAAGTCTGCATCAGACACGCTAGGTTCTACCGTTACATCTGTTATTTGCTCTGCACTCGGCAACAGTTTTGGCGCTGCACATTGGGCGCTAATTTCTGCAATACGAGTCTCTAACGCTGTTTTCTCTGAACCATCAACAAACAACGTCGCTTGAAGCTGGCAAGATTCCGTTTGATGGTCGACAACAAGTAGTGTTTCCGCGACGTAGAAAACGTAATCTGGACACTGATTTGTTGCTTCGGCATTACCAAGCGGCTCAAAGTTTGCGACTAAGTCGTAGGCAAACAGACCACCAAGGAAAATTGCGTGTTTGTCTTGCTGTGAAATATCAAAACTATGCTGAACCAAACGCAGCGCATCGAAAGAAGAGGCTTCACGTAGGCGAGAGTCTTCATCTAACGTGTCGCATGGCTGGTTAAACTGCAAAGTTAGCGTTTCGCCATCGAACTTGCTCTCAACGTCACCACGGATGTTCTGGTTTAGGTGAGACAGTAGGTTTTTACCGTTATTGGTCAAGGCGTGCATGCTAACGGTATGGCCGAAGCAAACAATGCGAACCGCTGAATCTACGATCAGCAGGGATTTTAAATTTTGCTTTGAATCGATCTCAGCAGATTCCAGCAATAGGCTGTCAGTTTTGTTCTCACATAGTGTGTGGAACAAGCGAGTCGGGTCTTGAGTATAAGGGACGGAAGCCGTTAGCACTTCAAGCTGTCCAAGTTTCTTAATTTCAATGGCCTTGTTCACAAGACCTCCTTGTAGCTGTTTAAATCTTCCTGCCGTACATAGTCGCATAAAGCAAACGTTCTCCCAATCTAGAGTTGGCTATATTCGATTAATGTTTAGGCAGTTGAATGTGAAATGAGCAACAAAACAAAAAAGCCCGCTTAAGTAGCGGGCTTTACAACGTTTGGTTCTATAAACTAGAAGTATACGTTTGCCCACCAAGAACTAGTCCAAGTGCGCCACCAAGCAAGATCTGATGAGTTTGCCTTATTAAGACAAACCGCAACTTTCGCTTTTTGGTTTTGGTTAAATTCTTGTAACATGGTGAACCTTAAATTACGTACTTTGTATTTGTGTACTAGTTAACTAGTGCGAGAGTAAAAAGTCAACCCCAAAACGGCATTAAAACGATAAAAATATGAGAATTGATTTACATAGTCACACCACTGCATCGGACGGTCGGTTAGAGCCTAAAGATTTAGTGGAAAGGGCGCTGAGTTTTGATATCGAGGTTTTGGCGATCACTGATCACGATACGGTTGACGGTTTGGCGTTAGCTAAGCAATACGTTCAAGATAATAATTTGCCGATAAAAATCATCAATGGCATTGAGATATCGACCGTCTGGCAAAACAAAGACATTCATATTGTCGGCCTGAATATCGATCCGGAAAATGAACAATTATCTGCCCTCATAGAACAGCAGAAGCAGCATCGCATAACACGATCTGAGTTAATTGCAGAGCGACTACAAAAAGCAACTCGAGTAGGTGTGCTTGAAGAGGTAAGGCAAATCGCCGGTGATGCTCCAGTGACAAGAGCGCATTTCGCGAAATGGTTGGTAGATAATGGTTACGCAAAAACCATGCAAATGGTGTTTAAAAAATACCTAACGCGTAATAACCCAGGTTATGTACCACCGAATTGGTGTTCGATGAAGGATGCGGTTGATGCTATCCATGCGGCTGGTGGAATGGCGGTATTAGCGCATCCTGGCAGATATAAGTTGACAGCGAAGTGGATTAAGCGTCTTCTAGCAGCGTTTGTCGAAGCAGGTGGTGATGCGATGGAAGTTGCACAGCCACAGCAAGCGCAACAAGAAAGGCGCAACTTGGCTGATTATGCTATACAATACAAACTATTAGCCTCTCAAGGCAGTGATTTTCACTACCCATCACCGTGGATGGAGCTAGGAAGGAACCTATGGTTGCCTGCTGGCGTCGAACCAGTTTGGAAAGATTGGGGAATAGATCCTTCGTTGAATAATACTCAGTAATACGAAGTCGAGAACCCATAAAAATATAGAGCCGAGAGGCTCGATAATGAGGAATTACAATGAGCCAGTTTTTTTACGTTCACCCAGAAAACCCACAGGCTCGCTTGATTAATCAAGCAGTAGCAATCATTCGTAACGGCGGCGTTGTGGTTTACCCTACTGATTCAGGGTACGCACTTGGCTGTCAGTTGGAGAACAAACAGGCACTGGAACGAATCTGTCAGATTCGTCGTCTGGATGATAAGCATAACTTTACTTTACTGTGTCGTGATTTGTCGGAGCTTTCTCTCTATGCGCGAGTGGATAACTCTGCATTCCGACTGCTGAAAAATAACACACCAGGTCCTTACACCTTCATCTTCAAAGGCACAAAAGAAGTGCCGCGTCGTTTGATGAATGCAAAACGTAAGACCATCGGTATCCGTGTTCCAGACAATCAAATTGCCTTGGACTTGTTGGAAGCATTAGGTGAGCCGATGATGTCTACGTCGTTGATTCTACCTGGCAGTGACGTAACAGAATCTGATCCAGAGGATATTCGCGATAAACTAGAACATGCGGTTGATGTGATTCTTAATGGCGGTTACCTAGGTGAACAACCTACGACTGTAATTGACTTTAGCGAAGGTGAACCTGTTGTAGTGCGTTTAGGATCAGGTGATCCTGCACCATTCGAATAGTAGACGCACACCACCGTCAAACAAAATAGGAGGCATCGCGCCTCCTATTTTAGTTGTCATATCGAATATCTCATTGAACTTAACTGATTGAGGTTAAGCGAAATCGAAAATGTCGATACCATTTTGTTCTGCATAGTTGATGTATGCAGAGCTCACACCGTTTAGTGTCACTTCAACATTGTATTCATCACTTGAGAATACTGCCCAGCCACACTCATTGTAAGATAAAGTCAGATCATCCGCTGAATCCAAGAACGTATCTCGAATGCCATCGTTATCAGTGTCTCGGCCCATATCAAAGACAAGTTTGTCATGGAAAATATTAAAATCGACAATGTCGGCTTTGACATCAATATCGTTGGAAGATACTGGCTGATCAGGTACACCAATAGCCAGGCGGTTTGTAAGCACGAAGGTGTCGTCTCCACAGCCACCGCTCAGTACTGATTCACCATCACCAACAACGAGGGTGTCGTTACCCCAGCCACCACTCAAGTAGTTGTTGCCTGAATAATCAAAAATTGTGTCGTCGCCACAGCCACCAAAGAGTTTGTCGTTTCCTAATCCTCCGGATAGGAAATCGTTTCCAAAGCCGCCAGAAACAAAGTCGTTACCTCGGCCACCAAGCAAGGTATCATCTCCCCAGCCACCGAAGACAATATCATTACCTCCGTATCCTACAAACTTATCATCACCACAGAAGCCGAAGAAAATATCGGTTGTTTCAGAGCCTTTTGTGCCTGTCATATCGTCATCTTGAGATGTCCCAAAAATCCAATTTAGGTCGAGATTTAGCATAGACATTGTTCTATTCCTTTTTGTCTGATTTATGCCAATCGCCGAGAGTGCAGAGCGAACCTAGAGAGTCAGAGTACACGATAGCATTAGTGTTATTTTTGATGTGAACTAATGACTTAAAGACAATTTTTGTCTTGTTACCCACGACCTTGCTTTGCTATGAGCGCTCATTGTCTGCGGTGATTGGTATTACTTAGCAGCAAACAGGGACGGCTTATTCTTCGTTGCTTTCTAGCAATACGAACAGTAAACACACCCCAAGTGGTTATTGTTGTAACCCTGACAATTTTATCAGGTACCGCGTGGTTAAAGTGGTTCAGGAAGACCGATATTAGTGGGATTCTCGTTGAGCAATGCCTGCTTTAAGTAGTAAAAAAGTTGCAGAATAGGACAAATATTTCGGTCATTTTTGAAGTGAATTTTGGTGTGGAGAATGGCGCCGATTTAGCTTACATTAACTAAGAAAGTTACGTATAATGTCCGACCGAAAAATCCCACTGAAATGGGTAAATAGCAAAATACAGACCAATCCTGGTCTAGACGTCTGTGAAGACGACACATAGGTAGATAAATGAGCGAAAAGTTACAAAAAGTATTAGCACGTGCTGGTCACGGTTCTCGTCGTGAGATTGAATCGTTAATTAAATCTGGTCGCGTTAGCGTGAACGGTGTAGTCGCTAAGCTTGGTGAAAGACTTGAAGACGAGAGCAGCGTAGTTCGTATCGATGGTCACATTGTCTCTGCAAAGATTCAAGAAGAAGTGATTTGTCGTGTACTTGCGTACTACAAACCTGAGGGTGAACTGTGTACTCGTCACGATCCAGAAGGTCGTCGTACTGTTTTTGATCGTCTGCCAAAAATTCGTGGCTCTCGTTGGATTTCAGTTGGTCGTCTGGATGCGAACACTTCTGGTCTTCTACTTTTCACAACGGATGGTGAACTGGCGAACCGCTTAATGCACCCAAGCCGCCAAGTTGAACGTGAATACCTAGTACGTGTGTTCGGTGAAGTAACTGAACAGAAAGTTCGTAATCTAGTAAAAGGTGTTGAACTGGAAGACGGTTTAGCTCGCTTTGAAGATGTTGTTTACGCGGGTGGTGAAGGCATGAACCACACGTTTTACGTTGTTATCAACGAAGGTCGTAACCGCGAAGTTCGTCGACTATGGGAATCGCAAGAGTGTACCGTTAGCCGTCTGAAACGTGTTCGTTACGGCGACATCTTCTTAGACAAGAAACTGCCTCGTGGCGGTTGGATGGAGCTTGACCTGAAAGAAGTAAACTACTTGCGTGAGCTTGTAGAGCTTCGTCCAGAGAAAGAAACCATGCTTGATCTGAACAAAGACAACACGTCACGCAAACGTGAGCGTGCACGCAGCCAAAAAATTCGTCGCGCAGTTAAGCGCCATGAAGAGCGTGTTAACACGCCAAAAGGTCGCAGCAACAACCCTTCTCGTCGTAAGCCGAAGAAGACTGCTGGTGACCAAGGCGCACGCAACAAGCATCGTTAATCGATAGCAAAACATCAGAAAGGCTTGCCAATTCGGCAAGCCTTTTTCTTATCTGTTACATAACAAAAGGATCTAAAGCCTATATAGAGCAGGGTGCTTTGTATAAACATATATCTCAGCTAGACGAAAACAACAGATAAAAAAATACCAGCACTAGGCTGGTATCTTTGTTCATGATGAAGAAACGTTAATCGCGTTTCCAAAGCATATGGCAGAACTTATGTTCAGGGTCTCGGCTGATTAGCATACGAGCAAATACGTCATCAAGAACGTCATTTTCCTCATTTACTAGGCCGATACGAACCTCTGCATATACTTCTTTGTCGATCTCGAAGCCAACATGTTCAACCCAGTCATCACCGGTTTCAACAAGTTCTGCGGCACCACGATCTTCAAATTGCGCAGTAAACAGAATCACGTCAGCAGGCTCTAGGTTATCTGGAGCCATCTCAAGGAAAATGTCGTACGCTGCGTCGATGACGTCGTCGTAAGAAATCAAATCAGACATGCTTATGCTCGGCTCATGTATTTACGTTCAGCTGTGTTAATGATAACACGGTCACCAGTTGCAATGTACTCAGGAACCTGGATGACAAGACCTGAAGCGAAGCGTGCTGGCTTAGTGCGAGCAGATGCAGAAGCACCTTTGATTGAAGGGTCAGTTTCTTCAATCACTAGCTCAACAGAAGATGGTAGTTCAATACCCACTGCAGCACCGTTAACAAGGATAATGTGGATACCTTGTGTATCTTCGTTGATGAACAGCATGTCGTCTTCAACTTCATTGTGCTTGAATGTGTATTGTGAGTAGTCTTCGTTATCCATGAAGATGTGCTCATCGCCGTCAGCGTATGAGTACACAACTGCACGTTTGTTCATTTCTACCGTTTCAACAACGTCATCAGACTTGTAACGCTCATCTACACGTGCGCCCGTGTTTAGATCTGTACAACGCATTTTGTAGATTTTAGCGCCGCCACGACCGCCTGGAGTCGTTACTTCGATGTCTTTAACTAGAAGAGTTTTACCATTAGACTCGATTGCGAAGCCTTTTTTGATTTCACTTGCCTTTGGCATTGTATATTCCTATTCATACTTATTAAGCAAAACTAGGTGATTATAGCGCTAAGTTAGCCGCCTAGCATTAAAATTCATTGCAGAAATTTGTTGTTACTCCCATGACTAAACACCTGAATGGACTTGATTCAGTGAGTCGGCTAAGAGAACATATAGTCCAACTTCTTGAACCATCTGAGAACACGTTTTAAGTCATGTCTCTGCCTGTTATCGATCCTAAACAACCATTTCAACCAGAGTTTGCGCCTTTAATTAGGGAAGTCATCGCTTGTCTCAAAGGTGGACTGGGGCAAAACTTACACAGCGTTTATGTATACGGTAGTGTTGCTCGTAAAACAGCGATCGTTGGGAGGTCGAACTTAGACCTGGTTGTCGTTACTCAATCATCCTTTGAGCACAATCGCGCGACTTTGCTCAACACAATTAAGTGGCGTGCGCAGCAGAGTTACCCTCACGTGAATGGTGTATCGGTCCGTACAGCCTTAGTGAGCGAAGTAGCTAATTTAGACAGTATTTTCACTTGGGGTTTTATGCTTAAGCATTGCTGTGTCTGTGTTTATGGTGATGATCTAGCAGACTGTTTTGGTGATTACGTCCCAAGTTGGGAAATTGCTAAGCACTGGAATATGGATGTGGAAGATTGGATTACGGTGTATCGCAAAAAAATCGTACAAGCGAAGACGATAGAAGAGCAGGTGGCCGCCCAGCGCGTGATTGCAAAAAAGTTACTAAGAGCGTCATACTCTTTGGTGATGTATCGAGATAAACGTTGGTTTGATGACCCTATACAATGTGGCAAGGTATTCTTAACTTATCATCCTGAAAAGCAGCTTGAGATCGAGCGGCTAGAAATTTTACTTTCTGGCCGGGGTATTCCCAAGCGTTCTGTTATCGGGCTAATTGATGCGTTTGGTGATTGGTTAGTCAAACAGTACCAGAAAACAGAGTTTCGTATCGGCTAAAACAACCCCATTTGTGGCGCTGAAAGCCTGTCAAAGTCCGTCCCAATGAAAGGGAGAATCGCATCCGCAACGGGTTTGAGTTGTTTATCAATGTAATGTTGATAATCAATCGGGCTATTGAGGTACTCATAAGGTTCAGGGCCGTTCACGGTAATAATGTATTCAATTCGCCCTTTGTTTTGATACTGTAATGGGCGGCCAAGCTTGGCATTTATCTCATCGGCTAAACGAGCTGCACGCACTTGTGGCGGGACGTTCTTCTGATACTCATGCAGTTTTCTTCGCAGTCGCTTTTGATACACCAACTGTTCATCAAATTCACCGTTGTTAGTTTTCTCAACCATCTCTCGGACATAGTCGCTTGGATCTTCACCATGGAAAATCATGCTATAGAGTGTATTTTGAAATTTCTGTGCTAACGAGGTCCAGTCAGTACGGGCACTTTCTAACCCTTTAAATACAATCCGTTCTTGCTCTCCTTCACCGATTAAACCCGCATAGCGCTTTTTCGAGCCAGTTTCTGCGCCACGAATCGTTGGCATAAGGAATCTGCGATAATGGGTTTCATACTCGATTTCCAACATAGATGTTAGGTTGTACTCAGAACGCAGGTGTTCTTGCCACCAAGAGTTGATGTAATCAACTAATTGATTTCCAACAGCGTCAGCTTCTACTTGACTGTATGGTCGATTCAACGACACGAATGTGGAATCCGTATCGCCGTAAATCACTTGATATCCTTGCTCCTCAATCAGCACCTTAGTTTGCTTCATGATTTCATGTCCGCGCATGGTAATACTAGAAGCTAACCGAGTATCAAAGAAACGACATCCCGATGAGCCCAGTACGCCATAAAAGGAGTTCATGATGATTTTGATTGCCTGAGAAAAAGCTTTTTCATTGTTCTTCTTTGCCACATCACGTGCTGCCCAAAGCTTTTCAATCATTTCTGGTAAAAAGTGTTTCGTACGATGGAACTGCCCACCGCGAAAGCCAGGTACAGCCTGATTTTCTTCTTTTCCAATATCGAGCAATAACCCCTCAACTAAACCCATAGGATCAATCAAGAAAGAGCGAATAATCGATGGATATAGACTCTTAAAATCCAATACTAAAACAGAATCATATAGGTTAGGGATGGAGTCCATCACGTAACCGCCGGGGCTGGCAATCCAATTTTCAGGGTGTAGGTTCGGAGCAACGTAGCCTGCTCGGTGTATCTGAGGCATGTATAGGTTTGTGAATGCTGCAACCGAACCGCCGACACGATCCAGTTCGACACCAGTGAGACGAGAGCGCTCTATTGCAAAGTCGAGCAGGTGAGTGTGATTGAAAATCTTATTCACTAACACGCAGTCTTGTAAATTATATTTAGCCAGCGATGGTTTGTCGGAGCGGTACATACGATTGATCTCATCCATGCGGTCATGAACGTTGTGGATTTCTTTCCCTTCCCCTAAGAGTTCTTGAGATACAGACTCTAATGACCAAGACCGAAAGTGATAAGTCGCCGTTTTTAACGTATCGATACCGTCCATTACAACTCGCCCTGGAATGGAAATAAACCCTTGTTGGCTTTGAGATGAACTTCTGAAAAAGCTGGCTTGGTCTGCTCTACCAAGCATTAGCTTCATGTTGTGCCATTCTGCTCGTTTGTGTAGCAGACGAAAGTCAAAATCAATGACGTTCCAACCGACAATGACATCGGGGTCGAATTGTTTAAACCAAACGATGAGTGCTTCTAGAAGCGCTTTTTCATCCTTAACCCATTGTATCGGTGTCTCCGAAGGTTCTGGTTCTCCGATCATGATAACGCGGGAATCCATGATGCTGTCTAATCCGATTGAGTAAAGAATGCCTTTCTCAGAGCATTCTAGATCTAACGAGACAACGTTTAACTTCGGCTCATATTGCCCCGCACGGCATTTTGCGCTCTGGACGCGTTGGTAGCCATTGGTGCGAGTCACATTGCCTGTAAACTCGATACTGCCTTTGATAAAACGTTCCATTAGGTAGCGATCGGCGAGGCGAATATCACTTTCATACGTAGTGATATCTTTTTGAGCGAATGTGTCTTTGAGTGCGAGAGCGTCTCTGGTTACATTGGTATAGCAGGCAGCAAGAGGCGTATGTTCAAACGTTTTGAGATCCAAAAGGCGGATGTCGACGAATATGTTTTTTTCTCGTGCGAGTGTCTTTGCTTGCTCTGAGTGTTTCTGAGCGATGAAAAATACTGGCTTCTCACCATTAATAAGTAACTGAGTAGGACCTGCTTCTGTCGAAAGCCACAGCTCGATTTGAGTTTGACCTTTGATGTCTCGTGCCTGTCGAGTTAGCAGGAAGCCTTGTTGAATATTCAAATGTGAGAAACCTTAGAAAACTTGAAGAACGTTAGTTTAACACTAAGAACTGTAAAAATAACCAGTAAAGAAAGCGTCTCAAATTTTTGCTGGAATTAGTGATTATAAGTTAGTCTTTGGTGCAAGAGGGACAGTGTCATTTTAAGTTATAGCGTGTTTCTCTGGGCAATATGAAACCTAGTTACTTGATTTATTGTACTTAATGTTGTTAATTGTCTTTTCTTAGATTTCGGTTCTGCTCATCACGCTCTAAAATAATAGAGTGGTTTATGAATAAGTTCTTGCTAAAGTTTGCGTTTCAGCACATATTCATAGAAAGCAATTTTTTGTCGATTACGTTAGTATATAGGCAGTCATACTGATATCCACATTTAACAAATAATGGTTATGTGGGTGCAGAACCAATACAAAGTGTGGAGATACAAGTTTGATAAATGTTTTCCTTGTAGATGATCACGAGCTGGTTCGCACAGGGATACGACGTATTATTGAAGACGTCCGTGGAATGAACGTAGCAGGAGAAGCTGACAGCGGTGAAGATGCAGTAAAATGGTGTCGCAGTAATCATGCTGACGTCGTTTTAATGGACATGAACATGCCAGGAATTGGTGGCTTGGAAGCCACTAAAAAAATTCTTCGCGTGAATCCTGATGTGAAAATCATCGTACTTACCGTTCATACAGAAAACCCGTTTCCAACCAAGGTGATGCAGGCAGGTGCGTCTGGTTATTTAACCAAAGGTGCTGGCCCTGACGAAATGGTGAATGCGATTCGTGTAGTTAATAGTGGTCAGCGTTACATCTCACCAGAGATTGCGCAGCAGATGGCATTGAGTCAATTTTCTCCAGCCTCTGAGAACCCTTTTAAAGACTTATCCGAGCGTGAATTGCAGATCATGCTTATGATCACCAAAGGCCAAAAGGTAACGGATATTTCTGAGCAACTTAATTTAAGTCCAAAGACAGTCAACAGCTATCGGTACCGACTCTTTAGTAAATTGGACATTAATGGTGACGTTGAGTTAACTCACTTAGCGATTCGCCACGGAATGCTGGACACCGAGACCCTTTAGCGTGAATCCTCCTTTCGATTCGGCTTCCTTTCTCAAGACAGTAACTCATCAGCCCGGCGTTTACAGAATGTACAACGCCGAAGCTGTTGTAATCTACGTAGGTAAAGCCAAAGACCTTAAAAAGCGCCTTTCAAGCTACTTTCGAAAAAAAGTAGACAGTGAGAAAACTCGCGCGCTTGTCAGTAATATCGCCAAAATAGACGTCACGGTGACTCACACTGAGACAGAAGCGCTGATCTTAGAGCATAACTACATCAAGCAGTATTTGCCGAAATACAATGTGTTGCTGCGAGATGATAAGTCTTACCCTTATATCTTTATTAGCGGTCATAAGCACCCACGGCTTTCTATCCACCGTGGCGCCAAGAAGCGCAAAGGTGAATATTTTGGCCCCTACCCAGATTCTGGTGCAGTAAGAGAAACATTGCATTTGCTGCAAAAGATATTTCCTGTGCGCCAGTGTGAAGACACTGTCTATTCTAACCGAACGCGCCCATGTTTGATGTACCAAATTGGTCGCTGTGCAGGACCATGCGTTAATACCATCATTTCTGATGAAGAATATGCAGAGTTGGTTGGCTTTGTGCGAATGTTTTTGCAAGGCAAAGATCAGCAAGTACTCAAACAACTGATCGAGAAAATGGAAGTTGCCAGTCAGCAATTGCGCTTTGAAGATGCCGCTAAATTTCGCGATCAAATCCAAGCGATTAGGCGTGTTCAAGAGCAGCAGTACGTCTCAGAAGACAGCATGGATGATATGGATGTACTCGGGTTTGCTCAGGAGAATGGTATCGCGTGTATCCATATCCTGATGATACGCCAAGGCAAAGTGCTTGGTAGCCGTAGCCATTTTCCGAAAATCCCACAAAATACAAGCCAGCAGGAAGTGTTCGATAGTTTTCTGACTCAATACTATTTGAGCCATAACGAAGCACGTACAATTCCTTCTCGTATTATTTTGAATCAAGAGTTGGCAGAAGATATTGCGCCAATACAGAAAGCGTTAAGTGAAGTGGCAGGCCGTAAGGTTCATTTTCATACGTCGCCAACTGGCTCTCGAGCAAGGTATCTCAAGCTTTCGAACACGAATGCACTAACGGCGATTACCACCAAAATCAATCACAAAATGACGATTAATCAGCGTTTTCATGCGCTTCGCGAAACATTGAATTTGGAGTCTATAGCTCGAATGGAATGTTTTGATATCTCCCATACGATGGGGGAAAGCACGATTGCGTCATGTGTGGTGTTCAACAATGAAGGCCCCGTTAAGCAAGAGTATCGTCGCTACAACATTACTGGGATTACCGGTGGTGATGATTACGCAGCAATGGGACAAGCGTTGGAGCGCCGTTATTCGAAGCAATTGGACGTAGAGAAAATTCCCGACATCATCTTTATCGATGGCGGTAAAGGTCAGTTAAATCGTGCGCATGACATCATTTCGCAGTACTGGGGGGATTGGCCAAAGCGTCCTATCATGATTGGTATTGCAAAAGGCGTTACTCGCAAACCAGGTTTAGAAACGCTGATTACAGTCGATGGGGAAGAGTTTCATTTACCAAGCGATGCTCCTGCGCTGCATCTTATCCAACATATTCGTGATGAAAGCCATAACCATGCTATAGCGGGGCACCGTGCTAAGCGAGGTAAAACCAGACGTACGAGTGCACTCGAAGGGATTGAGGGAATCGGCCCTAAACGACGTCAGGCGTTACTCAAGTACATGGGTGGGTTACAAGAACTTAAACGTGCAAGTGTCGAAGAAATCGCCAAAGTACCGGGAATAAGTCACTCTTTAGCAGAAATTATTTTCCAAGCATTGAAACAATAAGGAAAATCGCGCAACATTAAGCCGCAATGTGTAAGAGAATAATAAAATGCGTTTGAATATCCCGAACATTCTGTCTCTTCTTAGACTGTTCCTAATCCCTGTTTTTGTGGTTGTCTTTTATCTACCTTATTCATGGGCACCGTTTGCAGCAGCAATGGTGTTTTGGGTAGCGGGTTTTACTGACTGGCTTGACGGCATGTTGGCCCGTAAACTTGGCCAAACTTCTCGTTTTGGCGCGTTTATTGATCCTGTCGCTGATAAAGTGCTAGTGGCAACGGCATTGATTCTAATCACGGAACATTATCATTCAATTTGGGTGACCATTCCTGCGGTAACGATGATTGCGCGAGAAATCATTATCTCAGCATTGCGAGAATGGATGGCTGAAATCGGTAAGCGAGCGAGTGTTGCGGTATCTTGGGTTGGCAAAGTAAAAACTGTTTCGCAAATGTTCGCCTTATGGGTGTTGATATGGCGTTACGATGAATGGATGGTTTGGCTAGGCTTTGCGGCCTTATATGTGGCAACTTTCTTGACATATTGGTCAATGATTCAATATTTGGCTGCTGCGAAAGACGATCTGTTGAATGAAGAGCACCATTAAATTCTGATGTTAGAAAGCAGGCTTAATAGCCTGCTTTTTTGTATCTAAGACAATCTACAGCATTTTTTGGCTTCTCTCGCTTTTCAATGCTTGCTAACGGCCATGTTTGCAATTTGTATCTGGAGCTTTTGCTTCGATAGAGTTCTATTTGTGATCTAAGTCTTGTTTTTGTCCTTGGAGAGTCTTAGAGAGGCGAGTCTTCTGATTATTAATACTTCAATGCACGCAACGCACGGCCAGCAGTGTAAGGCGTAGCCAAAGTTTTATGATAAACAAGTGTATTTAAGCGATTTTTAGTATTAAAACTAAGCAATCCATCGTCTTTCGCACAAATTCTAGTCAAACGATTTAAAAAAATAAAAATAGTGTTGACTCGATCGCTCGAATCCGTAGAATGCATCCCGTACCCAAGAGAGCACGGCTCGAAAGGGTGGTGAAAAAGCTTAGCTTTATTCACAAATGAGGCGCCTTGGCAGAGTGGCTATGCAGCGGATTGCAAATCCGTGGACCTCGGTTCGACTCCGGGAGGCGCCTCCATTATTCTTTTGAGAGCGAATGGCTTTCGAGAAAAATGCGACACTAGCTCAGTTGGTAGAGCGCAACCTTGCCAAGGTTGAGGTCACGAGTTCGAACCTCGTGTGTCGCTCCAAATTTTATTGATATGGCATTGGCGATATCAGATGGTGTTTTACTTTTCTGTAAAGGCATCACAAAGAATATTTGTGTGCCCTGGTGGTGGAATTGGTAGACACAAGGGATTTAAAATCCCTCGACGTTCGCGTTGTGCCGGTTCAAGTCCGGCCCGGGGCACCATCTCATATTAAATGCGACACTAGCTCAGTTGGTAGAGCGCAACCTTGCCAAGGTTGAGGTCACGAGTTCGAACCTCGTGTGTCGCTCCAGATTTAAGGCCTAACATGAAAATGTTAGGCCTTTTTCGTATTTTTTTGAAAATCTCAAACTTCTTTTCTGTCACAGACTTCGTTAAGTAACGAACCCTTTGTCTCATTGACTCAAGTGATTGTTCATTCTGCCATTGCAAAGCATCTTAGCCATTCCTACTAGTCTATGTTTAAACCATCACTTGTGGAGAATAACCACTCTTGATCCAGGCAAAGCTGTGACGAGAATGCTATCTTTTTAAATGTTCCGGATATAGAAAGGAATGTTTTACGATTAAGCAGCACAACCTTAAACCTCTGTTGGATGAGGTGATGATATCTCAAGAATATTTGTTTAAATAACAGCTGTTTGAGAGAAGCAGAAAAGCATAGCTCACGACTATGAGCACGACAGTTGCGATGGGGTATGTTTTGTTGTGATTTACATCACTGTTACTAATATGAAAAATCGTTGCCAGAAGATTTTATTTTGTGATAAATTCGCGCGCAATCTCGGAGCGTAATTAACAACGTTTGATCTCTGGGGGATACGCGTAGTGACCATTCAAGCTGATTGTGACACTGCGTAGGGTAGGTATCGGCAAAGCCTTTTGTCGATAGACGGGATACTAATGCTGTAAACGCGGCATATTAATGGGAAACCCAACATTGAAACCTTTGAATAAACACACACTAATCAGCTTCATACTGCCGAAATGTCCTGTTTTACAAAACGGGTGCATTACAGAACCTTGATTAATCCCTTTTACATATAAAGTCGCGAGTATCGTGGCGGATGATCTGTATTTGTCATTTATGCACTGACAAATGCGGAGGGGTATTCACACCTCCTGTAATTTCATTCTAATGATTATTAATACAGGATACAGAATTATTATAATTCAAGGGATTATGTAGTATGAGCACTGCCTTTGAAGTCGATAGCAATATCGCAAACATTTTTTCGTCTCAGGTTCCTATCGTTGAGGGAACGTATGACTTAACGCCAGATCAAGTATTGATTGATCAGGCTGAGCATGAATCTGAAGTACGTTCTTATCCACGTCGTTTGCCGATCGCAATTAAACAAGCCTTTGGGTGCTTGGTTGAAGATACGCGTGGACAGATCTTTCTAGACTGCCTTGCGGGGGCTGGCACTCTAGCTTTGGGGTATAACCATCCTGAAATAAACCAAGCTCTGAAAGAGCAATTAGATTCAGGACTGCCATATCAGACGCTAGATATTGCAACATCAGCAAAAACGACGTTTATTCAATCTGTTAAGTCTTTTCTTCCTCAAGAGTTAAGCGAGAACAGCGTTATCCAATTTTGCGGCCCGTCTGGAGCTGATGCGGTTGAAGCTGCTATCAAGCTCGCGAAACAGACTACCGGTCGCAACACTATGTTTGCCTTCCGTGGCGCATACCATGGTATGACTAATGGTACGATGGGGATGATGGGTAACTTAGGCACCAAAGCTCGTCGAACTGGTTTGATGTCGGATGTGCACTTTATGCCTTTCCCATACAACCTGCGTTGTCCTTTTGGGCTTGGCGGTGATGAAGGTGCAAAAGCAAGTATTCGCTATATCGATCGTCTTTTAAACGATGATGAGTCAGGCATTATGAAGCCTGCCGCGATTATCGTGGAGCCAGTGCAAGGTGAGGGTGGTGTTGTTCCTGCGCCAGCATTCTGGCTACGAGAGTTACGTCGTATTTGTGATGAACACGGTATCTTACTGATCTTCGATGAGATCCAGTGTGGTGTTGGTAAAACTGGCTACAATTTCGCGTTCGAAGAGTCGGGCATTGTTCCAGATATTCTGTGTTTATCAAAAGCAATTGGCGGTGGATTACCAATGTCGCTATTGGTTATCAACAAGCAACATGATACATGGAAGCCGGGCGAGCACACAGGTACATTTCGTGGTAACCAGCTAGCCATGGTCTCTGGTGCGAAAGCATTAGAAATTATCCAGCGTGATAATCTTGTTGAGCATGCCAATATTGCGGGTCAGTACTTGCGCTACGGCCTTGAAAGTATTCAAAAGCGTGTGAACTGTATCGCAGAGGTTCGTGGCAAAGGTTTGATGCTAGGCGTGGAGATTAAAACTCCAAACGGTGAGCTCAATAAATTTGGTGAACCTCAAGCGGATAGTGAACTCACACTTTCTATTCAACGCGCAGCACTCGAGCGTGGCTTGATCGTTGAGAAAGGTGGACGCGAAGGCGCAGTAATTCGTTTCCTTCCTCCTCTTATCATCTCGTTTGAGCAAATCGACTTTGCTTTACGTGTATTTGAAGACGCGATTTTAGCCGCTGGCGGTAGTCACATCGAAACTCAGCCACAAGATGAATGGAAGAAGCATTTCATCCACACTGGAGAGATGGGCAGCAATGAATTTGCTTCGGTGATGAATCACACTACTACGGCAATGAAGTCAGTGTTTGAACAAGTGACTGCACCGTATTCAGGTGTGGATCCAAAAGCATTGGAAGCAGCGATTCACGACGTTGATCTTGATAATGGAAATGCGCCTCTTAAATCCGTTATCGACGATGCTGCTGATCTGGTCGCGAAAAACGCAATTTTTACTCAACATCCAGATTGTATTGCTCACCTGCATACTCCACCGTTGATGCCAGCGATTGCGGCAGAGGCAATGATTGCGGCTTTGAACCAGTCGATGGACTCATGGGATCAAGCTTCATCAGCGACTTATGTTGAACAGAAAGTTGTGAACTGGCTATGCGATAAATATGAGTTAGGTGAAAAAGCGGACGGTATCTTCACGAGCGGCGGCACGCAAAGTAACCAAATGGGTTTGATGCTTGCGCGAGATTGGATTGCTGACAAACTCAGTGCACACTCAATTCAAAAGCTTGGCCTTCCTGAATACGCAGACAAGCTACGTATTGTATGTTCGAAAAAATCCCACTTCACGGTTCAAAAATCAGCGTCTTGGATGGGATTGGGTGAAAAAGCGGTCATGACCGTCGATGCTAATGCCGATGGAACGATGGATGTCACTAAGTTAGACGAAGTTCTCAATCAGGCCAAAGCAGAAGGTTTAATCCCATTTGCCATTGTTGGCACAGCGGGTACAACGGATCACGGTGCTATTGATGACTTAGACTTTATCGCCGATATGGCAGCGAAACATGACATGTGGATGCACGTCGACGGTGCATACGGTGGAGCTCTGATTCTAAGTAGCCAAAAAACACGTCTGAAAGGTTGTGAGCGTGCACATTCCATCAGCGTAGACTTCCATAAGCTGTTTTACCAAACCATCAGTTGTGGTGCGCTATTGGTAAACGACAAGTCTAACTTTAAATTCCTGCTTCACCATGCAGACTACTTGAACCGCGAACACGACGAACTACCGAACTTGGTGGATAAGTCTATTGCGACAACTAAGCGTTTTGATGCGCTCAAAGTGTTTATGACGATGCAAAGCGTAGGGCCAAAAGCACTAGGCGATATGTATGATCATTTGCTTGAACAGACGCTTGAAGTGGCGGACATGATTCGAGATAACAAACACTTTGAGTTGTTGGCTGAACCATCACTATCTACGGTTCTGTTCCGAGCGACACATGAATCAGCGGATCTTGATGAACTGAACAAAACGTTGCGCTTAGAAGCGTTAACACGCGGTATCGCGGTATTGGGTGAAACCATTGTCGACGATAAAACTGCATTGAAATTTACGATTTTGAACCCGTGTCTGACGACGGCGGACTTTGAATCTTTGCTCTCAAAAATCAATACGCTAGCGGCAGAGCTAGTTTAACAAAGGTAACGGAAAACTATGGCAATTCTACAGATTGGTGCAGGCGGCGTTGGCTGGGTAGTTGCACATAAAGCAGCACAAAACAACGACGTTCTGGGTGATATCACAATCGCATCACGTACCGTAGGTAAGTGTGAGAAAATCATCGAATCGATTCAGAAGAAAAACAATCTGAAAGATTCAACTAAGAAATTAGAAGCGCGAGCGGTAAACGCGGACGACGTAGATTCTTTAGTTGCTTTAATTAAAGAAGTACAACCTGACTTAGTGATCAACGCAGGTCCTCCTTGGGTGAACATGTCTATTATGGAAGCATGTTACCAAGCTAAAGTGTCATACCTTGATACATCTGTTGCGGTTGATTTGTGCTCTGAAGGCCAACAAGTACCTCAAGCTTACGATTGGCAGTGGGGTTACCGTGAGAAGTTTGAAGAAGCGGGCATTACAGGTATTCTTGGTGCTGGTTTCGATCCGGGCGTAGTATCGGTGTTTGCCGCATACGCAGTGAAGCATCTGTTCGATGAAATCGATACTATCGACGTAATGGATGTAAACGCAGGCGACCACGGTAAGAAGTTCGCAACTAACTTTGATCCAGAAACGAACATGCTTGAGATTCAAGGCGATTCGTTCTACTGGGAAAACGGCGAGTGGAAACAAGTACCTTGTCACTCACGTATGCTTGAGTTTGAATTCCCGAATTGTGGTTCACACAAAGTGTACTCAATGGCGCACGACGAAGTTCGATCTATGCAAGAGTTCATCCCGGCGAAACGCATCGAATTCTGGATGGGCTTTGGTGACCGTTACCTAAACTACTTCAATGTGATGCGCGACATCGGTCTACTCAGCCCAGATCCACTAACGCTTCACGACGGTACGGTTGTTCAACCTTTGCACGTGCTAAAAGCACTACTACCAGATCCAACATCACTCGCGCCAGGCTACACTGGCCTAACGTGTATCGGTACTTGGGTTCAAGGTAAGAAAGATGGTAAAGAGCGCAGTGTATTTATTTACAACAACGCTGATCACGAAGTCGCATACGAAGATGTTGAACACCAAGCTATCTCATACACCACTGGCGTACCTGCGATCACTGCTGCTTTGCAGTTCTTCCGTGGCAAATGGGCAGACAAAGGCGTGTTCAACATGGAGCAGCTAGATCCTGACCCATTCCTAGAAACCATGCCATCTATTGGTCTAGATTGGCATGTTCAAGAACTGGAGCCAGGACAACCTGTTATCCATAAATTGAAGTAAGAATTTAGCGACTCTTATTTGTACGTTTAAGCCGATGCACTTGCGTCGGCTTTGTTCGATTTTATAGTGTCTTTGCTAAGGCGAAGGGACGTAAGGTATCAAAATGCAACAAAACGAACTAAAAACGCCATACTTCATGATCAATGAAGACAAGCTGATTGAGAATCTAGAGAAAGCAAAACAGCTAAAAGACATCTCTGGTGTGAAGCTTGTATTAGCACTGAAGTGCTTCTCAACATGGGGTGTATTCGACATCATCAAGCCTTACCTAGACGGAACAACAAGTTCTGGCCCGTTTGAAGTGAAGCTTGGCTACGAAACGTTCGGTGGTGAGACACACGCATACAGTGTGGGTTACAGCGAAGATGACGTTCGCGATGTGGCGGACATCTGTGACAAGATGATCTTTAACTCTCAGTCACAGCTAGCGGCTTATCGTCATATTGTCGAAGGTAAAGCATCGATTGGCTTGCGCCTAAACCCAGGTGTGAGCTATGCAGGGCAAGACTTAGCAAACCCAGCGCGTCAATTCTCTCGTCTTGGGGTTCAGGCTGATCACATCAAACCGGAAATTTTTGATGGTATTGATGGCGTAATGTTCCACATGAACTGTGAGAACAAAGACGTGGATGCGTTTATCGGCTTACTCGATGCTATTTCAGCTCAGTTTGGCGAGTACCTAGATAAGCTGGACTGGGTAAGCATGGGTGGCGGCGTGTTCTTCACATGGCCGGGGTACGATATCGAGAAGTTGGGGTTAGCACTTAAAGCGTTCTCAGAGAAACACGGCGTACAAATGTATTTAGAGCCGGGTGAAGCGATAATTACTAAGACCACTGATCTCGTTGTAACAGTGGTTGATATTGTAGAGAACGTAAAGAAGACGGCGATTGTCGATTCGGCCACAGAAGCTCACCGCTTAGATACGTTGATCTACAATGAGCCAGCGTCAATCCTTGAAGCATCTGAAAATGGTGAACATGAGTATGTGATCGGCTCGTGCTCTTGTTTGGCTGGTGACCAGTTCTGCGTGGCGAACTTCGAACAGCCTCTAGAGATAGGACAGCGTCTGCATATTCTAGATAGTGCCGGTTACACCATGGTGAAACTAAACTGGTTTAACGGTCTACGTATGCCGTCGGTCTACTGTGAACGCTCGAATGGTGACATTCAAAAACTGAATGAATTTGACTACTCTGATTTCAAACGTTCACTGTCTCAGTGGTCAGTGAAATAAAACGTATTGAGTATTAGAACGACAAAGAGCAGCTGAATTGCTGCTCTTTTTATTGGGGAAGCGTTAAAGGTATGCAGTTAGCTTTCTACAATTACACGAGTGTCTTCACTCAGAGATTCTAACTCATTGGCTATGTCTTCAATTTCTAGCTCGCTAGGTAGTTTTATCGCCATTTTAGCGCTGAATAAGCTAGAGCTTACCCCTCCGCCTCCAGCAATGAATACACGCTGACAATCCATATCTAAAATTGAGATACCTTGATTATCGAGAACGTGAGTAATTTCATTCACAATACCCGCTCTATCGTTGGCATCTAAACGAAGTTGGAAGATAGTGTCTTCACGATATGAATGAGGTTCAGAGTCGACGAACCTAACAACAAGAGTCTGACAAGAAGAGAACGCCTGTTTAACGATGTCGGCATTTTCTCTTGGAAGCTCTACTTTGATGACACCTGCAACTTGGTCTTCGATAAAGTTTACTTTGCTGATCAGCCATTTCCCGCCGTTTTCGTGTGTGATTGCAGCGAGCTCTTTAATCGTGGCGGGTGACGCTTGTCCGACAAAATTAACAATAAATACGGTGTTCATAATGTCCCCTCCTGGAATCAAGGTTTGGACGCAGTACGAATAAACGTGCTACTTAAGTTATTGGAATAAATCCTTTTATTTAGTGTAGGTGCTAAGGGCGGGTAATGTTTGATGAAAGTCAATTTTTAACACTAATTCGTGATGCAAATAATTAAAACAATGTTCAGAGCACAAAAAAGCAGCCATCGTAAGGCTGCTTTTTACCGAGTATCAACTTAGGATTAGAAGGTTACTTTTAACTCGACACCATAAAATTGACTGTCATAGTTTGCGCCTGCGTCCATGGCGAATTTTGCAACATCTTGGTTTCCAAACCAAGGTGATGAATTGAATTGTAGTTCTGCACTACCGCCCCATGCATCAGTTACCCAATAATGAATATGTCCAACAGGGTTTAAGAAGAAGAGCGAAACATCACCTGCGGTTTCAGAGCCCATAACTTCGCCGCCGTTTGCAATAATGTCTTGCTCAGCCGTTAACATCATTTCACCAACAACAGCACCAAAGAATGGTGTGATAAAAATATCCTGCCAAGATGGTACTTCTGCGAACGCCTCCACGCCATACTCCCAAAAGAACGTCGACATCGTTGCGGAGTACAAAAACGACTGAAATTCATTATAGCCAGCGTGACGTGCTGCCGTGTAGTAAACGCCGCCAAAATATGGGTGCATGATGTAGTTGAGGACATGTTCATCGCGATCCCAAACGGGGCCGTCAGAGACATTATCTTTCCACTTTTGCCCCAACTTACTCATGTCTCGGTCTTCTTCGTCCCATTTGGTGATACTTTCTGGAAGAAAAGTCATCATGCCTACGGTCGCGATACTGAGACCTAGAATGGTGTAGGTTTGACCCATCAGATAATCCCAGTCTTTATCTTGAGGGATGATGAGATGTTTAGGCTGAAGCCCTGCGTCAAGGTTTAGCGAATCATCATTATTCTGTTCATACATAACACCGCGATTTTGAGCCTCGAAGGTGTACAGAGTCGTCGTTTCGCAGTAACCTGACAAGCAATCAGGTGTGTAAGAAAACTCTGTATGACGGCTTAGGTCATAGTGACTTGCTTGCGCAAGCGCTGACGAAGCCAAGCAAAGGCCTGTTAGAGTCGTCTTGAACATGGATGATTTTGACACAAAGGTCTCCGAGTTAATGGTGTATGTTCGGGCTCGTAATTATCCCTCAAAACATCAATCATTTAAACACTTGACCCTTATTTAGTCCCAACAAACCTCGGCGAGATTTGTCCAAATAAAAAGAAAAATAAGCGCTATAACGAAAATAGGATTGTGCTTACGTTCAGGAGTCAGTTGTGAAAATAGCAATGCTTAGTACTGGTGAGGAAGTCCTCCACGGTGATATTGTTGATACTAATGCGGCATGGTTGTCTAGCCTGTTTTATCAACATGGATTTGGCTTAACAAAGCGCTCAACGGTTGGTGATAGCCTATCGAGTTTGGTTGAAGAGTTTTTAATGCTCAGCTTTAACAACGATGTGGTTATTGTTAATGGTGGTTTAGGCCCTACAACGGATGACATGAGTGCCGCCGCCGCCGCGAGAGCCGCCGATTGTAAACTGGTGCTATTCAAAGAGTGGTTGCAGCATCTAGAAAGTTTGTATGCTCGACGTGGCATCCCTATGCCGGACAGTAATTTAAAGCAAGCAATGCTGCCAGAAACGGCAGAGATATTGGACAACCCGATAGGCACTGCTTGCGGTTTCAAAATGCTGATTAATGATGCCATTTTTTATTTCACACCGGGTGTACCAAGTGAATTTAAGCTCATGGCAGAGACGCAAATTCTTCCCGATCTGAGAAGAGTGTTTCCCGATGTGCAAGGTTCATGTTGTAGCCGAATCTACACGTTTGGTCTGTCTGAATCCGGTATTTCAGATAAGCTAGATCAGCTAAAACTTCCTCAAGGCTATGAGCTAGGGTATCGCTCTTACTTGCCTTTTATTGAAGTGAAACTTTTTGGTCCTTCAGATCAGCTTGAACAGCGTTTGAAACTAGTACAGATAATTAATAAACACCTTGAGAGTAATACCGTTAGTATTGACTTACCTATGGTTGAAAATGTCGGCCAGTTGTTGGTCGATAAAGGACTAACAGTGTCGACCTCCGAAAAAAGTAGCAGGGGATACTTAACGTACTGGCTAAACAGTGATGAAAACGCTGAAAAGCAACTAGGGCATGGTTGGGTACTACCGAGCCTGACTCAGGCGATGGGCAACAGCGGAGATCCATTAGCAGAAACGTTTGCTCTGGCTGGTGCTACGCGAGAGAAGTGTGGGACGGATTTATCACTCGTCACTGGCCATATTGAAGAGGGCGTTTTTTCCGTCGCTTTATCGACACCGTCAGGCGAGTGGGGAGCGTTATATAAACTCTCGAAAAAGTATCAGCGCAGTGATCAAGTTAAAGTGATCAGCACGGCAGCACTAGACTTGTTGCGTCGCTACCTAGAACGTAAACCGATGTTTGCGCATTATGCATTTTTAGAGAAAGTTAAAGAGATGCACCTCCCGAGCAGTGCTTTATAACCAAAGCTCTCTACAGTAGTCTGAGAGACAAAAAACAGAGACAAAAAAGCCAAGGTGATTACCTTGGCTTTTGCATTTTATACCGTCGAGTCAACGTTATGCGCGCTGCTTTTCTTTCATCGCGTAGTTAACGCCGCTAAGTGACAAATCTGATTTTGCTTTACAGATACAAGGTAATATTTCATCACTTTGTGTGTAAGCCATGGCAAAACCAACATACTCCACTTCACCAGACTCCAATTTGCAGCGACAGGCGCCGCAGTGCCCATCACGGCAGTTGTATTCTGGTAATAGGCCAGCTTGCTCCATTGTTTCCAAAATCGTATTGGAAGGGTTGGATTCAATGCTGATCAGTTTGTTGATTTTGAGTGTTGCCATTACAGCTCGAATCCTTCGAAGTCATCTGCGCGAACTTCATTGTCAATTTGACCCACAAGGTAAGAAGAGATTTCTGCTTCTTGAGGCGCAACTTGAACGTTATCTGAAGACAACCAAGCGTTAATCCATGGAATTGGGTTGGTTGTTGCTTTTGGATACGCTGCTGGTAGACCTACCGCTTGCATACGAATATTTGTGATGTATTCAACGTATTGGCTTAGGATGTCTTTGTTTAGACCGATCATAGAGCCATCTTTGAATAGATACTCTGCCCACTCTTTTTCTTGCTCAGCCGCTTCTTTGAATAGGTCAAAACAGTCCTGTTTTGCCTCTTCTGCGATTTGCATGAAAGTGAAGTCATCTTGACCGTTACGTAGCAGGTTGATCATGTGCTGCGTGCCGTTTAAGTGAAGTGCTTCGTCACGAGCGATCAGCTTGATGATTTTCGCGTTACCTTCCATTAGTTCGCGTTCTGCGAAAGCGAAAGAACATGCGAAACTGACGTAAAAACGAATAGCTTCTAGTGCGTTAACAGACATCAAACAGATGTACAGCTTCTTCTTAAGATCGTACAGACTAACCTTAACCGTTTCACCGTTAAGGACATGCTCACCTTCACCGTAGCGATGGTAATCATTCGTCGCTTGAATCAAATCGTCGTAGTAGTGCGCGATGTCTTTTGCACGCTTCAGAATGTGCTCGTTCTCAACGATATCATCAAACACTACAGCAGGATCGTTCACGATGTTACGAATAATGTGTGTGTAAGAACGAGAGTGAATCGTTTCAGAGAAAGACCAAGTCTCAATCCAAGTCTCTAGTTCTGGTAGAGACACAAGCGGCAGCAGTGCCACGTTAGGGCTGCGGCCTTGGATAGAGTCAAGAAGCGTTTGGTACTTCAAGTTAGAGATGAAGATGTGCTTCTCGTGATCTGGCAGTTTGTTGTAATCGATACGGTCGCTAGATACGTCTACTTCTTCTGGACGCCAGAAGAAAGAAAGTTGTTTCTCGATAAGTTTTTCGAAAATCTCAAACTTTTGTTGGTCGTAACGTGCAACGTTTACTGATTGACCTAGGAACATTGGTTCCTTCAATTGGTCATTCTTTTTTTGGTTAAAAGTACTGTAAGCCATAATGCCTCAATTCCTTTTAAACCTCCCCGTAAGGGGGAGGTTATCGATAGTCTGTCTTTACGGGTTCGCTAGGTACGGGAAGATTAAATCTTACAACCGCCGCCAGCACAATCGTCATCTTGTGGTTGAACAGCGTCTTTCTGTTCATCTTTCGCGCCATCACGAGTGTTGTGGTAGTAAAGCGTTTTCACACCAAACTTATACGCTGTTAGCAGGTCTTGAAGTAGTTTCTTCATTGGAACCTTGCCAGTCTCGTAACGTGACGGGTCGTAGTTAGTATTAGCAGAGATAGCTTGGTCAACAAACTTCTGCATAATACCCACAAGGTGTAGATAACCGTCGTTCGAACCGATATTCCAAAGCAGTTCATAGCTGTCTTTAAGTTCTGTGAACTCTGGTACAACTTGCTTCAGGATACCGTCTTTCGAAGCTTTTACTGAAACGTAACCACGTGGTGGCTCAATACCGTTAGTTGCGTTTGAAATCTGAGAAGAAGTCTCAGAAGGCATTAGCGCAGTCAGTGTTGAGTTACGTAGGCCGTGCTCCATAATTTCTTTACGTAGGCTGTCCCAGTCGTAGTGCAGCGCTTCGTCACAAATTAGGTCGATATCTTTCTTATACGTATCAATCGGCAGTAAGCCTTTCGCGTAGTTCGTCTCGTCGAATGAAGGGCACTTACCTTGTTCTTTCGCCAGTGCTACAGATGCTTTCAATAGGTAGTACTGCATTGCTTCGAACGTACGGTGAGTTAGGCCGTTCGCGCTACCGTCAGAGTATTTCACGCCATTCTTCGCTAAGTAGTAAGCAAAGTTAATCACACCAACACCTAGCGTACGACGGTTCATAGTCGATTTGTATGCCGCTGGTAGAGGGTAATCTTGGTAATCAAGCAGTGCATCTAACGCACGAACAACAAGATCGGATAGCTCTTCGAAATCATCTAGAGACTTGATAGCACCTAAGTTGAATGCAGAAAGCGTACACAGTGCGATCTCGCCTGAGTCATCTTCAACGTTAGTTAATGGTTTCGTTGGTAGTGCGATTTCTAAACATAGGTTCGACTGACGAACTGGAGCAACTTCAGAATCAAATGGGCTGTGAGTATTACAGTGGTCCACGTTCTGGATGTAGATACGACCCGTTGATGCACGCTCTTGCATTAGCAGAGTGAACATTTCAATCGCTTTAACCGTTTCTTTCTTGATTGAAGGATCGTTCTCGTACTTCACGTATAGACGCTCAAACTCTTCTTGGTTTTCGAAGAATGCGTCGTACAGACCAGGTACATCAGATGGTGAGAATAGCGTAATATTGCCGCCTTCAACTAAACGTTGGTACATCAGTTTGTTTAACTGAACACCGTAGTCCATGTGACGAACACGGTTTTCTTCAACACCACGGTTGTTCTTAAGTACCATTAGTGAGCGTGCTTCACCGTGCCACATTGGGTAGAACACAGTAGCTGCGCCACCACGTACACCACCTTGTGAACAACATTTTACTGCTGTTTGGAAGTACTTGTAGAACGGAATACAACCAGTGTGGAATGCTTCACCACCGCGAATCTCTGAGCCTAATGCACGGATACGACCTGCGTTGATACCAATACCAGCGCGCTGAGATACGTAACGAACAATTGAGCTTGCTGTTGCGTTAATAGAATCAAGACTGTCGCCACACTCGATCAGAACACATGAGCTGAACTGGCGAGTAGGGGTACGCACGCCAGACATAATTGGCGTAGGTAGAGAAATCTTAAATGTCGATGTCGCATCGTAGAAACGTTTGATGTAATCAAGACGTGTCGCTTTTGGATATTTCGCAAATAAGCACGCTGCTACAAGGATGTATAAGAACTGAGCACTTTCGTAAATTTGGCCCGTAACACGGTTCTGTACGAAGTACTTACCCTCTAGCTGCTTAACTGCCGCGTATGAGAAATTTAGGTCGCGTTTATGGTCGAGGTACGCATCAAGTTCGTCGAGTTCTGCTTTTGTGTAGTCTTCTAGAATATGTTGATCGTACTTACCCATATCGACGAGGCGAGACACGTGATCATAAAGCGTTGGTGGCTCGTATTGGCCATACGCTTTTTTACGCAGATGGAATACCGCTAGGCGAGCAGCTAGGTATTGGTAATCCGGAGTCTCTTCAGAGATCAGGTCTGCCGCAGACTTGATGATTGTCTCGTGAATATCTGTCGTTGTGATGCCGTCGTAAAACTGGATGTGAGCGCGAAGTTCTACTTGAGAAACCGAAACATTATCTAGACCTTCTGCAGCCCAAGTGATAACGCGGTGGATTTTATCCAGATCGATACTTTCTTTACGGCCATCACGCTTGGTGACGGTAAGTTGTTGGTTCATTCTGCTTTATTTCCCTAAGAAAACTGATAAAAGCCGTATTTTTGTTTGTTTATGTGCAATATGAGTAAAGCTTGCGGCGGCTTTGTGATCAAAGTCTATCTATATATTGTCGCTTAAACACAACATATAGGGGTTCATTTGTTTGCGGGTTACAAGATAGTGCTATTACACTGATTTATCAAGGTACAGGTTTGGGATGACTTGTGGATAACTGACAAAATGAAAAAAATCAGTAAGTGAACACTAACCGATGAGAAAAGGGCAGACTTGAATGGTTAAAAGTACGGTTTCGAGATCGGTTTAGAAATAACCGCATGCAAAAATATTTTCCTTGATCTTTGGCCGTTTTTATCTACGAAAAATGGCTTGGTCAAAATGGAATCTAGAGCACGAATTTTAGCCATAAAAAGACAAAAAAAGCGGCAACTTTGTGCTACCGCTTCCGATTCATTTTCTTTAAAAAATGTCAATCACAAAACTCATTTTTTAACTTAATAGCGTTCAGTATTTTTTAGTATGAACGATGTAGTTTACATCTACATTACGACCGAGTTTGTAGCTATCATTTAGAGGGTTGTAATGAAGCCCAGTAATGCCCATTTCCGTCAGGTCAGTTTGGTCTATCATCTTCATCATTTCGGCTGGCTTGATAAACTTATCGTGCTCATGAGTGCCTTCAGGAACAATCTTAAGAAGCTTCTCAGCACCGACAATAGCAAATAAGTACGACTTAATGTTTCGGTTCAAAGTTGAGAAAAACACGTGACCACCGGGTTTGACTAGCGCAGCACAAGAGCGGATAACGGAGAGAGGATCTGGAACGTGTTCAAGCATCTCCATACAAGTCACGACATCGTAAGTTCCTGCGTTTTCTATAGCGTGGTCTTCTATTGTGCTCTGAATGTAGGTCAGTTGAGTGCCTGTTTCTAATGCATGTAGTCGCGCGACTTCTAATGGTTCTTTACCCATATCAAGCCCCGTCACAATAGCGCCTTCTTTTGCCATGCTTTCAGCAAGAATGCCACCACCACAGCCGACATCAAGTGTTCGCTTGCCAAACAAGCCATTTGCTTTTTCAAGTACATAGTTCAAACGAAGTGGGTTAATTTGATGAAGCGGCTTAAACTCGCCTTCTAAATCCCACCATCGAGAAGCCATGTCCTCGAATTTCTTAATTTCACTTGGGTCGACGTTTTGTGCTTTAGTCATAATTGGTTTTATTGCATTCAATCTGAGTCCTTTAGAGGGCGCCAGTATACTCCAACGTTTTACACCCAAACAACCTCGATGTGCTTAGTTAAGGGACAATGACAGAGTTCACTGGCGCGGCAATCGAGACAGGTGCCTGTAATTTGTAAAGCGCTAACTATTGTTTTTGGTTCATCCTTGAACTGGTGCCAGTGATAATAACTCTAAAACCTGCATTTTCGCGTTGTGTGGTTAAAGGAATTTACCTCGCTTTTCCGCGTAAAGGGTCCGATTTTGCTCAATATTGACCGAAATGTAACCACTAATCAGAAAGATATGGGATGAGTGTGCAAATTCTCGACATTTGATTCATAACCAAGCTCACAACCTGATAAAAGGAGAGGGAAAGTGATGCCGAAGTGATGAATTGTGTGTTATATTTTTGCACCTTACACGTATCGTAATTACGATCAGATAATAGAGGGATAATGGCTCTATGAGCGATTTAGCTAAAGAGATCACGCCCGTAAACATTGAAGATGAGCTTAGAGGTTCATACCTAGACTATGCGATGTCAGTCATCGTGGGTCGTGCTCTTCCAGATGTGCGTGATGGCCTAAAACCAGTACACCGCCGCGTTTTATTCGCGATGAACGTACTAGGCAACGATTGGAACAAACCATATAAAAAATCAGCCCGTGTTGTCGGCGACGTAATCGGTAAATATCACCCACATGGTGATATTGCTGTGTACGACACAATCGTACGTATGGCTCAGCCGTTCTCGCTTCGTTACATGCTGGTCGATGGTCAAGGTAACTTTGGCTCGATCGATGGCGACTCTGCTGCGGCAATGCGTTACACCGAAGTTCGAATGGCAAAAATTGCCCATGAACTATTGGCTGACCTAGACAAAGAAACCGTAGACTACGTACCAAACTACGACGGTACTGAGCAGATCCCAGCGGTTCTTCCAACTAAAATTCCAAACCTATTGGTTAACGGTGCTTCTGGTATCGCAGTAGGTATGGCAACCAACATCCCGCCTCATAACCTTGGCGAAGTGATTGATGGCTGTCTTGCATACATCAATAATGAAGAAATCACTATTGATGAACTAATGGATTACATTCCTGGTCCTGATTTCCCAACGGCGGCGCTTATCAGCGGTCGTAAAGGCATTGTAGACGCGTACAAAACAGGTCGTGGCAAAATCTACATGCGTTCGAAAGCGGACATCGAAGTGGAGAAGAATGGTAAAGAGACCATTATCGTCACTGAAATTCCTTACCAGGTGAACAAAGCTCGCTTGATCGAAAAGATCGCTGAGCTAGTTAAAGATAAGAAAGTAGAAGGCATCAGTGCACTGCGCGACGAGTCAGATAAAGACGGTATGCGCATTGTTATTGAGTGTAAGCGCGATGCTGTGGGCGAAGTAGTTCTAAACAACCTTTACGCTCAGACTCAGCTGCAAACCACTTTCGGTATCAACATGGTGGCCCTAAACAATGGCCAGCCACAGCTATTCAACCTAAAAGATATGCTGAAGTGCTTCGTTGATCACCGTCGTGAAGTTGTGACACGTCGTACTATCTTCGAACTGCGTAAAGCGCGTGAACGTGCTCATATCCTTGAAGGTTTAGCTCTAGCGCTTGCTAACATTGATGAAATCATTGAGCTTATCCGTAAGGCACCTACACCGGCTGAAGCAAAAGCGGGTCTTATCGCTCGTGGTTGGGATTTAGGCAACGTTTCAGCAATGCTAGAGCGTGCTGGTACAGATGCTGCGCGCCCTGAATGGCTAGAGCCTGAATATGGTATTCGTGATGGTCAGTACTTCCTGACTGAGCAACAAGCACAAGCTATCCTAGATCTACGTTTACATAAACTAACAGGTCTAGAACACGAGAAGATTCTTGGCGAATACAAAACACTTCTAGAAGAAATCGCTGAACTCATGCATATCCTTGCGAGCACTGAGCGTTTGATGGAAGTGATCCGTGAAGAACTTGAAGCGGTTCGTGACGGCTTTGGTGACGCTCGTCGTACAGAAATCACAGCTGCGAGCCATGATATTGACATGGAAGAGCTGATCGCACGTGAAGACGTTGTGGTTACTCTATCTCACGGTGGTTACGTTAAGTACCAAGTACTGAGCGACTACGAGTCACAGCGCCGTGGTGGTAAAGGTAAGAGTGCGACTAAGATGAAAGATGAAGACCATATCGAGCGTCTTCTAGTGGCGAATACCCACGATAACATCTTGTGTTTCTCTACTCGTGGTAAGACATACCGCCTGAAAGTTTACCAATTGCCTCTAGCGAGCCGTACTGCGCGTGGTAAGCCAATTGTGAACATCCTTCCATTAGAAGAAGGTGAGCGCATTACCGCGATTCTACGTGTTGATGAATTCTCTGAAGACAAATTCATCTTCATGGCAACAGGTGACGGTACGGTTAAGAAAACGCCGTTGAACCAGTTTGCAAACGTACGTTCAAACGGCCTAATCGCTGTGAACCTACGTGAAGACGATTCGTTAATCGGTGTGGATATCACTAACGGCGAAAACGAAATCATGCTGTTCTCTAAAGCGGGGAAAGTGGTTCGCTTTAAAGAAGCAGAAGAGATTCCAGTACTTGATGAAAATGGTAAACCAGTTCTTGATGAGAATGGTCAGCCAGAGATCAAGTTTAAAGGTGTTCGTCCTATGGGTCGTACCGCCTCTGGTGTTCGTGGTATGAAACTGGCTGAAAATGACCAAGTTGTATCACTTATTGTTCCTTCGCACGAAGGCGACATCCTAACGGTTACAGAAAACGGTTATGGTAAACGTACAGCACTTAGCGAGTACCCGACAAAAGGTCGTGGCACTCAAGGTGTAGTTTCTATCAAAGTTTCTGAGCGAAATGGCCCGGTAGTTGGTGCTATCCAGGTTGTTGAAGGTGATGAAATGATGATGATCACCGACGCTGGCACGTTAGTACGTACTCGTGTGGGTGAAGTTAGCCAGGTTGGTCGTAACACACAAGGTGTAACGCTTATCCGTACTGCGGAAGATGAATCAGTTGTTGGTTTGCAACGTATTGAAGAAGTTGATGATGAAGAGCTGCCTACTGATGAAGATGCAGAAGCGTTAGAGTCAACAGGCGAAAATACGCAGCAAGACGCTTCAGAAGCTCCAGCTGCTGATGATGCAGAGGAAGGTAACGAAGAGTAATCTTACATCGTTATCCTGATATGAAAAGCCGAGCCTTAGTTGCTCGGCTTTTTTGTATCTGTATCAACGCATTTAAAGTAAGAAATGCGTACACTGACGTTATCTTTGTTTATGGGACGTGTTATGTCTGTTTGGTTTTTCGCTGCCATCACTCTAATGGGGTTGTTTATCGTACTCTTATCACTGAGTGCATCAAAAGTTAAACCTGCTCAATGGTTTGGTTTTTGCCTGTTAGTACTTGTCGTGACGAGTGCCAGTTTCTTATTGCTGCATCAAACTCCGCCTAAACCAATACAAGCGGAAATGTCACGAATGATGACTGCTCGTGACATCATGAAAGAGATTCAAGACCAGTTGCGTGAAGACCCGAACAACGCTGAATTGTGGTTCCAACTCGGGCAGGGCTACCTGCTAGAGGGGGAATTTGATGGCGCGCTGATTTGTTTTGATTACGCGATCCAACTGACTGAGCCAGTCAGTGCCACGCAACTTGCCGCAAAAGCGACGACCTTGTACTACATTCACCAGCAATCAATGACGCAAGAAGTTAGCTTGCTTTTGGAGCAAGCTTTGCAGATAGAACCGCACAATGAAGCCGCTTTGTCTTTGATCGCAAATGATCATTTTCTGTCATTCCGATTTCAGGAAGCGATTGATGCCTGGGTACTATTATTAGATTCTAATGATCCAAATTTAGATAGGGTGCAAATCATTAACTCTATTAACAAAGCAAAAGAGCTGTTGTAAGCGTACAATTTAACAAGCAATAGAGGGAAAGGTGGGCAACGAATGAAAAATAAAGCACTAAGCATATTGGTTTTGCTGTGCGGCTCTGTGCTGGCGGGTTGTAGCTCTTCCGATCATTCTGGCTCTTCCTCTACGGTTTATTATTCATCGGGTTACTACGACCCGTGGTGGTACGATCATGACGACTACTGGATTTATTACTATCCGGGCTGTTGCGATAACGACGATGAATACAAAGAGAAACTGGAAGAGTGGTGGAATGGTTTAGATGAAGACCAACAGCAATCCATCAAAGACAAAATCGAAGATTGGAAAGACGACGATATGTCCGCCAATATCGATAACATGAAACGCCAACTTGACGATCATTGGCAATCACTGCCTGACGAGCAAAAGCAAGAGATTCGAACCCAATGGGAGAATCGTCCGGAGCATATTGAACCAGCGACTTTACAAGGCAAGGCGGTGAAAGAAAAGGTTCAACAAAGAAAAGCATTACCGGAAACGAAGATCCAGCGTCCAGTTGCTCGTCCAAATGTGCAGATACCTAAAGCACGTCCAAATATTCAACCTAGACCTAGGCTTCCTCGTCGCTAGTACATTCGATTTTTGTCTCTCGATAGAATCAGGATGAAGAGATAAAGATAATAAAGAAAGAAAAGGGGCGTTCAGTACGCCCCTTGTTGTATCTATAAGTTAACCGTTGCCAGTTAGACTAATACGTGGCTTCGCGTTCAGCTGCTGCTTTATCCCACTCTGGCGCTACTGTTTCTAGGAAGTGTTTCTTGTCTGCGTTCATCTTATCCATATCCATGCCTAGTGCTTGTTGTGCTTTCGCTTTGGTCGAGATATCTGGAATTTGAACAGGGTCAGTAATGCCTTTGGTTGCCAGTAAACGAACCAATTTGGTACGGGCGTCAGCAGCGCGGTCAACTGCAGTACCTAGTACTTCAAGTGCTACCTCAGGAGCATGCATGTGAACACCGTGAGAAGCAATCGCGTAGTCCCAACGCCATTGTGCATGGCGAATATCTTGTAGGATAGGTTCCATCTCTGCTTCTGTTGCACCTGCTTTCCACGCTGCGCCTGCTTCAAAGTGTGCCGCTACGATTTGCTTCTCGGCGGTTAGCTTCATGTTCAGTACTTGCGCTTTGCGAGTCGAGACGATGCCTTGTAGCTGCTCTTTAGTTTGGGTATGGCATTGCGCACAGGTGTCTTCAAAACGATCAAATGGGTTACCCACTTTGTGGTCTGTGTACACCGTACCGTCTTCTTTGGTCACTTTAGGCATGTGGCAGTCCACACACACCACTTTGTTTTTACCATGAATACCCGCTCTCCAAGTTTCGAAACCTGGATGTTGCGCTTTTAGCATCGGCGCTTTAGATACGGCATGCGTCCAATCTTTGAAATTCAACGCGTCGTAGTATTTCTCCATGTCATTAACGGTGGTGCCCATATCCCATGGGAATTTAACCGCTTTAGTTGGGCCGGTGAAGTAGTATTCAACGTGACATTGAGCGCAGACCGATGCTTGCTTATCTAGGCGAGACTGTCCATCAAAGTTTTTACCAATAGTATCAAAAGCACGCTCGACGTATGGGCGAGTCAGTGCTAGCGCAGGTTCGCCTTTCTTGAAGGCTTCAGAGCCTGTGTTGTGGCAATCGGAACAACCGATAGGGTTGACGATTTCTGAGCCTAAGCGTGCCCATTTACCTTCGAAATAACCGTCTTCACCACGTTCATCAATCACGCGAGCAACGTCTGGGCTTTTACAGCTCCAGCACGCCATCGGCATAGGGCCGGATTTTTCATCAGTCGGTGCGCCGGTACGTAAGGTTTGACGAACATCATCAATTGCGTAAAAGTGACCGCGCGCTTTGTTGTAGTCTTTCGCGAAGCCATAACCAGCCCACAGGATAACCATGTTTGGGTCTTCACTTAGAGCATCTTCAATGTGCTCACTTTCGGATGTTGCTTTCCAAGAATGGTATTGATCAGGGTGGTTCTGTTCAAAGACATCGTTACGAGGATCGATGAGGCCTTTTTCTTCTGCCGCCAACGGAGCGCCGACCAAAAATAATTGGCTGGCGAATAAGGTCGCAACCGCAATAGGTGCGCTCATCCAGTGTTTTATGCTCACAGTGTTATCTCCATATTCGTTTTTATTAGCAGCGTTGTGAGGAGCTATTCCAAATAAGAACTGGAGATCTACGATTAATAATATTGCTTAATTGGATAGATGAAATAGTGAGTGAATCTTGTCTTGTTTTAGATCAATTTACACCAGTGATCTCAGTCATGTTTGAATTTATATACCTCTAAAGTGGTAGTTATTAAGTCGTTGTTCTACAATGCTTTGGGTTCTTAACCTTTTTAAAAATAGGGTGATTTGGTTCGCTTTTTGAGCAGGTGTTTCTACCCCTTATGAATAATAGAGGTATTATAAATATAGGTTTAGTGTTGTGGCTTTCCGAAATAAGAATTGATGTCATTTGAAGATCTAAAAAATATCTTCAGAGGAAATTAATTGTCGCTCAAATAAATAATTGAGAATAGTTATCAATTATTATCGAGCTAAGGAAAGAACAATATGGGCAATATAAAATTGACCATAGAGACAATGCTGAAACTTCTCTTCATCTTTGCCATCTATGGTTTCTCCATCGCCGCCCACGCGACTTCTTCAGAGCCGATTGAAGGTGCTCAAGCTGAGCGTCATCAAGTCGAGTTGATCCGTGACCGAGACTACAAGTGTCTTCAATGTCATAAGGACGCCAAAGAGACTCTGAATCTATCGCATGATTCGCAAGCGTTATTGAGTCAAGGTAAGCAACTCAATTGCACTAACTGCCATAGCAACATCGGCCCTGATCACCGTGAAGGCGCGCCTGATGTGATTAAGTTTTCTGCCGCGCAATCGAAAGAGGTACACGACAAAGTGTTCCTTGATCCAAGCATGATTCTTAAAGCCAACAGCCGATGTGTGGATTGCCATGCACCGACACAACTGAGAGAAAGCCACTGGACGCACGATGTGCACGCCAAAAACCTCACTTGTTCAAATTGCCACGATGTACACGCAGCGAAAACCAAAGCGTTGTCGTACGACAGAAAACAACTGATCAAGCAGTGTGTGGATTGTCACTCTGAATTTGCCGTCGAACCTGAACTTACCAAAGAAGAGGAGAGATAGCATGAAATGTTCGAGAAGAAACTTTTTAGCCGGCAGCGGCGCGTTGATTTTAACTACAGGCGTTGCAGGCACTTCCGTTGTTAGCTCCTCTCTTTATGCCAGCAACAGTGAACAAGCGAAACGCATGGGTATGGTTCATGATGAAAATGCCTGTATTGGCTGTACCGCCTGTACTGATGCTTGTCGCGAAGTAAATAAAGTCCCTGAAGGCGTGACCCGACTTAAAATTCATCGCAGTGAACCGATTGGCGAATTTCCAGATGTGGAATACCAGTTTACTCGCGAATCCTGTCAACACTGTGATAACCCTCCATGTGTATACGTTTGTCCAACAGGCGCTGCATACAAAGATGAAGCGACCGGCATCGTGGATGTACACAAAGAGAAATGTGTCGGATGTGGTTATTGCCTTGCTGCTTGCCCTTACCAAGTGCGCTTCTTTAATCCAGTCGATCACTCTGCGGATAAATGTAACTTCTGCCGTGATACCAACCTAGCGCAAGGTAAGCAGCCAGCTTGCGTGGAATCTTGCCCAACAAAAGCACTCATCTTTGGTGATTTGAATGACCCAACTAGCGAGGTGAGCAAAGCTATCGAAAGCCATGTTGTCTATCGCGATAAATCGCATTTAGGTACGCAACCTAAACTGTACAAAATTCCGCATAGCAAAGGGGAGGTGTCATCATGAACGGCTTCGAAAGTGTATTCCACTTTGACTCGTTAGTCTGGGATTGGATCATCGCGATTTACTTATTCCTTGCTGGGATGTCAGCGGGTGCGGTGATGATTTCAATCTATTTAAAACGCAAAGTGATTGAAGGTGATCCCGCAAAAAACGGCATCATGAAAGCGATGGCTTGGCTCGCACCATTTGGCATCATTGCTGGGTTGGTAATTTTGATTTTCCATTTAACCAAGCCTTTAGAGTTTTGGAAGATCATGATCTACTACAACCCAACGTCTGTGATGTCGATGGGCGTGATCTTGTTCCAAGTGTACATGATCGTGTTGTTTGTTTGGATTGGCGTTATCTTCCGCCATCAAATCATCAGCTTCTGTGAAGGGAAGTTACCAAGCAAACTGCTGGATTTTGCCGATGGCATTTTGATTAAGGCGGGGAAAGCCAACAACGCAATTGAATTGTTCTTGGGCTTCTTAGCCATCGTGCTTGCAGCGTACACTGGCTTTCTATTGTCTGCGTTGAAGACTTACCCAATGCTAAACAATCCAGTACTGCCAATCTTGTTCCTGTTCTCTAGTTTGTCCTCGGGCGCAGCAGCATGCTTGATGTTCGGCATCTTGGTGTTTAAAGAGTCGACCTGCAGCCCAAGTGTGTCTTGGGTGCACGGATTTGAACGCCCAGTAGTGTTGTTTGAGTTGTTTGTCTTAGTGACATTCTTTACTGGACTGATCTTCAGCGGTGGTCAGAACGAAGTCGCGGCTTGGAATGCTATTTCGAGTGGATTCTGGGCTCAATGGTTCTGGGTTGGCGTAGTGTTCATCGGCATGATAACGCCTTTGACTCTCAATTGGTTAACGCCTTCAGAAGTGCGCCACAAAGGCAGTTACGTTTTTGTGGTCACGACGTTGAGCTTGGTTGGCGTACTTATGCTGCGTACTTTCATTCTCTATGCCGGTCAAATGACCGTAGTGTAAGGGGGATAAATGGAAGCTGAGCTAGGGTTCTTCTTACTGATATTGGTGGCTGTAACATCGACTTGTGCATCGTTGCTGCATTGGCTACGTCGTGCTATGGGTAAGAAGGCGACATTGCCGCATCAAGTCGCGATGTCCCACATCATTAGCTTAGCTTCCATCATTTGTTTAGCACTTCTGATCGTCTGCTTCGTGCAAGACAACTTCGCGTTGGAATATGTTGTTACGCATTCCAACAGTCAACTTCCCGTAGCATTCAAGATTGCTGCCGCTTGGGGCGGGCACCAAGGCTCCATGTTGTTTTGGGTCGTCACCTTGAGTTTATGGGCGTCGTTTATTGCATTTAAGTCACCGCTCAACGCCCAATATACTTGTGACTGTTTAGGAATCATGAACGTTCTTATTGCGACATTTGCTTGGTTCACGTTAATGACCTCTAACCCGTTCGAGTATGCCCAAGTATTGGCGTCGGAAGGACGAGATCTAAACCCAATGTTGCAAGATGTTGGGCTTATCATTCATCCACCATTGCTTTATCTCGGTTATGTCGGTTACGCAGCAATATTAGCTTTTGCATTAGCTGCGCTATTGGGTAAACAACCGATGAGCGATTGGTATGTGGTTGCTCGAAGCGCAGCGTTTTTTGCTTGGGGAACGCTCACGTTGGGTGTCTTGGTGGGATCATGGTGGGCGTACAATGAGCTAGGGTGGGGCGGCTGGTGGTTTTGGGACCCTGTGGAGAACGCTTCTCTACTGCCTTGGCTTACTGGTACTGCTTTGTTGCACAGCGGTGTTGTCGCAACACGTAACAGAGGCGCAATTTGGAGCACCTATGCACTGGCGTTTGCTACGTTCAGCCTAAGCATTTTAGGGACATTCGTGGTGCGCTCTGGCGTGCTGACTTCAGTGCACGCTTTTGCGGTGGACCCAACTAAAGGTTTGGTGCTGATTGGTGTATTGAGCTTGCTTGTCATCATCACTTTTGGCGTATTGATTTTGCGAGGAGAACAACTCCCTCGCTTCAAACTTCAATCTCTAGCGAGCCGAGCTTACACTGCTTACATCGCCAAAGGGCTGCTGGTTATTGCGACTGCTATCGTTTTTCTTGGCACTTTTTATCCGATGGTTTATCAACTGCTCGGTTTAGGAAACATTTCAGTTGGCGCACCTTATTTTAATAGTCTGATCTTCCCATTAAGCATACTGGCTCTGATTGCCCTAGCTTTCATGCCGCTGCTGAAATGGACAAAAGGCACAGTGCCGAGTGTAAGCGCTGATATTGCGATCAGTATTGCGTTATCTCTTGTCTCTGGGAGCGGGTTTATCTTCTTAGTGCACGCACTGCATTTCGAAGTATTGCTAACCATAACGTTGGCTACTTGGGTGATTGTGGCGCATCTCGTTATGCTGTTTCGTTGTTCCAATAAGCGCAAACTCATGCCAATCGTGATGGCACATATCGGTTTTGCGCTGGCGGTGAATGGAGCTGTATTCAACAGTCACTACTCATATGAACACAATTTACGTGTCGAACCCGGCAGTTCTCAACAAAGGGCGGGGATCACTATCGATTATCATGGTATCGAATGGCTAGTGGGGCCAAACTACACCGCGGAACAAGGACAGATCACCTTGCACTTGGAAGATGGCCGCATGCTCAATTTCAACCCGCAAAAGCGTCATTACCCTGTGCGAGTGATGAATATGACCGAGCCTGCGATTCGTTCACTATGGCATGGCGATTATTACGTGACATTGGGTGACAAAGTCGATACTCATGCTTATGCGATTAAAGTTCAGTACCGCGCAGGTATTTGGTGGATATGGTCTGGCGGGCTACTAGCTGTGTTTGGTGCGCTATTAACCGGCCTAAAGAAAAGGAGAGAGGCTATCAATGCGATCGAGAAATACGCTTAAACTCGCAGGTCTGTTTGTGGCTGTTGCCGTGTTTGCTGTAGTAACTGCGGTGGCTTTGTCTGAGCGACCACATGTTGAATTGTCCCCACAACGAAATTTAGATGCACCTAATTTTCGCTCTACTTCTCTGATCTCTGATGACATGGTTTCTGAGCAGTTGTTCAAAAGCGACGGATATAAATTATTGAATGTTTGGGCATCTTGGTGCGGAGTATGCAAACGAGAGCATGAAGAATTATTGCAGTTAGCAGAACTCGGTGTGCCTATTATTGGGCTGAATTATAGAGATCAAAAACAAGCCGCTCGTGAATATTTGAGCTCTAAACGAAATCCATATATTGAAGTAATTAGTGACCCTAATGGAAAGCTCGCTGTGGAGCTAGGTGTTATCGGAACGCCGGAAACTTACTTGATTGATCCAAATGGTCGTATATTGATCAAATATCGTGGAGAGCTAACGGCAGATAAATGGAACGATATATTTTCAGGATACTTGAATGTTTCGATTTAATAATCTTCTCCTCACTTTAATCCTATTTATACTATTTTCTCCTTTCACGAGAAGTGCGGATATAGAACAGAATGTTGATCTGTTTGAATTTCATTCCGTTGAAGTGCAACAGCGTGCAACCTCGTTAGCCAAGGCATTACGCTGCCCGCAGTGTCAAAACCAAAACCTTGTCGAGTCTAATGCACAAGCGGCTAAAGACCTGAGGTTGAAAGTGTATACGATGGCCAATGAAGGCAGCTCAGATCAAGAAATAAAGGACTATCTAGTTGCTCGTTATGGGAATATTGTTCTGTACCAACCACCATTAAATTATTCCACGGCGCTGTTGTGGATCTTTCCTGTGCTATTTTTGATCTTTTTTGTCTTATATTCGATCCGAATGGTGAAGCGTAATTAATGTGACCGTTATTCCACTATTAAAAATAAATTGTGCACTTAACAAGCAGAATGTTATCATTTTTCCGAATTTATGAAGTTTCCAGTATAAAGAAAATAAAAATTTTGAGCTGGATAAGTAATAAAAGAACGAAATAGGTGCACGCAGTGGATTCAGTTATATTACAACTTAAAAAAGACTTCTATTCGCAGATTCGTGCATTGCAATCACCGAACCTGCCTCAAGTTACTTCAACGCTCGCCGTGTTGACCGACGAGGAAATCCAAGAACTCGAAGCAGTTTGGATTGAACTCGCCGTTTGGAAGCGCAGTCAGACCCATTAAAAGATAGACCAAACGACCTTCTTGAAACCCCAGACAAAATTTGTCTGGGGTTTTTTATTGTAGTTTTTTTAAATTGTTATAATATAACAATTGTTCAGTTGGAGAGTGTTTCTCTTTTGCTGTCTTGAGTGGATAACTGCCCTCAATTGTGATCTCTATATTGCAAAATGCGGTATCAGTCCCCATAGTTGAAGAGCAACGAGTAAATCCCATGAATGCAATAACGAAAACGCATCAAGCGCATCAAGCAATAAATCGAGTGAGTATAGATATGGCGGAAGTACGTGCCAGAGTAGATTTTAAAGTCGGGGCAAAAAGTAACATTGATGCCGAAATTCTGTCTTTCCATGGTCTGAAGACAGACAAAGAGCATGTTGCTATTATCTTTAAACAAGCGGACCAAACTCAGGACATGCCTTTAGTTCGTATGCACTCTGAGTGTTTGACAGGCGATGTGTTTCACTCTTCACGCTGTGACTGTGGTGAGCAACTAGAAGAGACGATCAATCGCATGGGCGAGTCCGGTGGTATCATCTTGTATCTCCGTCAGGAAGGTCGTGGTATTGGTTTGTACAATAAGATCGATGCATACCGCTTACAAAGCCAGGGCATGAACACGTACGAAGCTAACAACCATTTGGGCTTTGATGATGACCTGCGTGATTTCACAGAAGCAGCACAAATGCTAGAAGCTTTAGGCGTGAATAAGATCCGCCTCGTGACGAACAACCCTAAGAAAATTCGTGAGTTATCTGAGTACGGAATTGAAATTGGCGAGGTTGTCAATACCTCTGCACATATCAAAGATGGCAACGAAAATTATCTGAAGGCAAAAGTCTCTCACGGAAAACATGACCTAAAGGTTTAATCCTAAAGATAAAACTGACAATAAAGTCTGTGAAAAACCTCATTTTTATGAGGTTTTTTTGTATCTGGAGTTGCAAATAAATTGTAAATTTGTATTATCTCGAGACTAAAGTGCAAATAAGAATAATTAGCACTACCAATACGATAATTGAAAAGCTCAACAAGGATGCTTCAGATGAATGCAAAAAAAGTTTTAGTCCAATCTATTGCTGCATCACTCCTCATTGCCAGTGGTTCTACCGTTGCTGCCACAGTAACTAAACAACAAGTAGTCGAACATTACGCGGACGTTGCCCATGCTGTATTTGCTGATTCAGTAACAACAGCGAAAGCGCTTGATGTGAAAATCGACGAATTTCTACAATCACCATCAGCGAAAAAGCTTGAAGAAGTAAAACAAGCTTGGCTAGATTCTCGCGTGCCTTACCAACAGTCTGAAGTTTTCCGTTTTGGTAACGCGATTGTTGATGATTGGGAAGGTCAGCTGAACGCATGGCCACTTGATGAAGGTTTGATTGACTACGTAGCGGCTGATTACCAATACGAATTGGGTAACGAGGGCGCTGCTGCCAACATCATCGCGAACACAAGTCTGCAGATTGGTGCTTCTAAACTGGACGTTTCAAAAATCACTCCAGAATTGCTAGCGGATCTAAACGAAGTAGGCGGTTCTGAGGCAAACGTCGCGTCAGGTTACCACGCGATTGAATTCTTGCTTTGGGGTCAAGACCTAAACGGTACTAACGCGGGTGCAGGTCAACGTGCTTACACTGATTTCGTCGTTGGCTCTGAGTGTACGAATGGTCATTGTGATCGTCGTGGTGAGTACCTAAAAGCGGCCGCTGATCTACTGGTTCAAGACCTAGAGTGGATGGAAAAGCAGTGGTCTGCAGAAGTGAAAGGCAACTACCGTGAAGAGCTATTGAACGAATCTGCTGACAATGGTCTTCGTAAGATGCTATTCGGCATGGGTTCTCTTTCTCTAGGTGAGCTAGCGGGTGAGCGCATGAAGGTGGCACTAGAGGCAAACTCGACTGAAGACGAACACGATTGTTTCTCAGACAACACGCACAACTCTCACTACTACAATGAGCAAGGCATCTACAACGTTTACACAGGTACATACAAAGGTGTAAACGGCAAAGAGCTATCTGGTCCAAGTATCGCTGACCTTGTTGCTCAAAAAGACAAGAAAGCCGCGACCGAAATTCAAAAGCAGTTTGATACAACACGTAGCCAAGTTGGTGAGCTAGTGACTTCTGCAGAGAAGAACAACCAGCACTTTGACCAACTTATTGCAGCGGGTAACGCACAAGGCAACGCGCTAGTAAACGACACCATCATGTCGTTGGTAGCACAAACCGGTGCGATTGAGCGTGCGGCAAGCATTGTCGGCATCGACAGCCTAAGCCCTGATACTGCTGACCACGAGTTTTAATAAGAAAACCATAATAAATAAGGGCTCTTTGTGAGCCCTTTTGACGTTTGAGCTCGTTGTTATCACCCTTGTTGTCTATGTAGAGCAATGATATGAAGCCATACCTAATTTCTGCGCTAGCCGCGATCCTTTCTTCTTCTGCCATGGCTTATGATGTTAAGTCTGGTGGCAAAACCAGTGTTAAAAAAGACGGCGCGAATGCCTATTCTCTTCCTGCTGCTAACTTGCCAATGAGCAAACGCCTCGACTTTAGCGTAGGTAACAGCTTTTTCCGTAACCCTTGGGTACAAGCGCCAGCGTCAACGGACGCTCGTGATGGCCTAGGCCCGCTTTTTAACACCAATGGTTGTCAGAATTGTCACATCAAAGACGGTCGTGGTCATCCGCCAGAGAAAGATGATTTACATGCCGTGTCTATGTTAGTGCGCTTAAGCATTCCTGCGATGACGCCAGAACAAAAGAAAGCTTACATCAAAGATGGCGGCATACCTGAGCCGACTTATGGTGGCCAGCTTCAAGATTTCGCTCTGCAAGATCAAACGCCAGAAGGCAAAATCGAAATCACTTACACCGATGTCCCAGTGAAATTTAAAGACGGTACGACGGTGACGCTAAGAAAACCTCATTTGAACATTACCGATCTGGGTTACGGCGATATGCACCCTGATACCGAGTTCTCAGCACGCGTGGCACCGCCAATGATCGGCCTTGGTTTGTTAGAGAGTATTCCCGACGAAACGCTACTTGCTTGGGCTGATGAACAAGATGCCGACAAAGACGGTATCTCAGGCAAAGTCAATAAGGTGTGGGATATTGAAAAGGACGACTTCTCGATTGGTCGTTTTGGCTGGAAAGCAGGACAACCGACGCTAATGCAGCAAAATGCAGCAGCATTTAATGGTGATGTGGGTCTTACGAGCCATTTATTCCCAAATGAAAACTGTACCTCGAAACAAAGCATTTGTGACGACATGCCAAATGGCGGCAAACCTGAAGTGAGTGAAAATATTCTCGACTTCGTAGAGTTTTACAGCCAACACTTAGCCGTACCTATTCGCCGTAACATCAATGAGCCTAGCGTGAAACTTGGTCAGCAAATCTTTGCTGCGTCTGGTTGTGAAAGCTGCCATAAAACCAGTGTTAAAACGGCGAAGCGACCAGAGTTACCAGCGCTTTCTGAGCAGCTTATCCATCCATACACCGACATGCTTCTGCACGACATGGGTGAAGGCTTAGCCGATAACCGTCCGGAATACTTAGCAAACGGCCGTGAATGGCGAACGGCACCGTTGTGGGGTATTGGTTATACCGAAGAAGTAAACGGACACACGTACTTTCTACATGATGGCCGCGCTCGTAACCTGATGGAAGCGGTGTTGTGGCACGGCGGCGAAGCTGAAACGGCGAAACAAAATGTTTTAGCTCTGAACAAAAAAGAACGTGATGCTCTCATTGCGTTTCTGAACTCTCTATAAGGAAGCAACCATGAAAAAAACACTGTTAGTGAGTGCGATTGCCGCAACGTTAAGTTTGGTTGGTTGCCAATCGACCATCGGTTCGAGCTCAGCCAAGCCTGAGAGTACAAGTCATATTTCTCAAAGCGTGTACGAGGTTGAGTTTCAATCAGCTCAGACGTTTTTAGCGCAAACCACAGAACTTGAACAGCGCTTCGCGGATTACTGCGCATCAGAGTCGAAAGATGATGCACAAGTAAAACAGCAATGGCATCAAACGATGCTTGCGTGGATGGCATTACAAGGTCAAGAACGTGGCCCTGCTACGGCGTTGGAGCAAAGCTGGAATGTTCAGTTTTGGCCAGATAAAAAGAATACCACTGGTCGTAAAATGTCTGTACTGACGAAATCTGATCAAGCTTGGAGTGCAGAAGATATCTCCACCCAAAGTGTCACCGTGCAAGGTTTAGGTGCATTGGAATGGCTGCTTTACGATAAAGCGTCGACCTTATCTAGCAACGGCAATACTTGTGTGACAGGCGTAGCGATTGCAGAAAACCTCGATAACAAAGCGCAGATCATCGCGGATTCTTGGGCAGAGAACCCTTGGAAATCGCTAGAGATGACGGAATGGGAGTCTGAGTACATTTCACTGCTCTCGAATCAGCTTGAATACAGCATGAAGAAGTTGAGCCGACCGCTAGCGAAGATTGGTAAGCCTCGCCCGTATTTCTCAGAATCGTGGCGTTCAGAGACCTCGCTTTCAAACTTAAAAGCCAACCTTCAAGGGATGGAAGCGTTGTACTTTGCTAACGGGAATGGTCTAGATGCGCTACTTAGAGAGCAAGGCCATGCAGATCTCGCAGACCGTGTCGTTCATCAGTTTGAAATGGCGTTAGAAACTTGGCCAGAAGATAAGAGCTTGTTTGCTGCACTACAAACAAAAGAAGGCTATCGCATGGTGCTCGCTCAATACAATAAGCTAGAGCAATTGAAGTACCTGATTCACGAAGAAGTGGCGATCGAGCTTGGCGTAGTTATAGGATTTAATGCAACCGATGGTGACTGATCAAACCCGCCGAATCTTGCTGAAAGCCGCTCTATTCGGGGCGGCTACACCTATGATGCCATTTGGTTGTTCTTCAACAAGCTCACGTGAGCCTGCGTTGATCGGCTGCTCTATCATTGGCCGAGATAAATATGCAGCGGTGGTGGCGGATGAGCATGGTATGCCGCTATCTTCATTGCCGATTCCTGAGCGTGGTCACGGTGTGGCAACCAACCAACAAGGCCACGCCGTAGTTTTTGGTCGTCGACCTGGTACTTTCTTCATGGTGTTTGATTATCGCTCAGAGCAGATGATCAAACTGCAACTAGCAACGCCAAATCGCCATTTTTACGGACATGGTGTTTACTCCCATGACGGCACGTTGCTATTTGCCACAGAAGGGGAGAGGGGGACAAGCCGCGGGATCATTGGTGTTTATGATGTACAGAAGCAATATCAAAAGATCGATGAGTTAACAGGCTTTGGCCTTGGCCCTCATGAAGTGATCATGATGCCTGATGGCGCATTGGCGATTGGCGTTGGTGGCGTACACACTAATGGCCGTGAACCTCTCAATCTTGATAGCATGAGACCGAGTCTGAGTTACCTTTCACAAGAAGGGGAGCTATTGGATCAAGTGTCTTTACCGGATCATAAGTTGAGTATTCGCCATTTAGCTCATGATGGTGCGGAAACCGTGCTTTGTGGGCAACAATATCGTGGTGAGCCGGACGAGTATCCAGCCTTGATCGCCATGCACACGCGTGGTGGTGAGATGCAGGATCTACAAGCTGATCCTGAAGAGTGGGCGCGTTTCAATCACTACGTTGCGAGTATTGCAGCAACCGATGAATGGATCTTAGCCACTTCGCCTCCGGGCAGTTGTTATGGTATATGGTCTAAATCTACGGGCAAATTGGTCGAGCTAAGTGCGTTACCAGATGCCTCTGGTGTTGTGGTTTATGGCGATGAGTTCCGAGTCAGTTCTGGGGCGGGAAAAGTGGTAGAGCAAAGACCTGAGGAGTCAAAAAGTACCTTCGCAAGCGGAGTGCAATGGGACAACCATTGGTCGAGAATTATCTAGAAAGATCATTGAGTAATTACTTATAGAGAGTTTTGTTGTCGTTTTCGGCATCAGATTCTTAATTTTAAACCTGCAAGCTGTGAGATATTTGCCATACTTTTTATTATGGCAAGTAGCGCAAGGATTATTTCAGTGTTTGCTAGGGTTTTAATCATGACGGCACTTCTGGTGCCGTTTTGCAGCTTTTCCACCGTCGTTTCTCTCGAAGCTTCAGCGCAAGTCGAGCAAGAGGGAGCGGTACAAAAGCTGTCTGTAGAAAAAATGATCCATTATCCAGAGGTGATTGATCAACTGTATCAAAGCACCAATTACCGTTTGAACTGGGAAAATGAAAGTGATATTGAGCAGTTTCTTTTTCAAGTAAACCTGGTTGCACTTGCGGATGTCACCGATGAATTCGAAAATCAACTTCACCGGATAAACCAAGTAAGGTGGCAGGGAGATAATCTCGACTTCGATTTAGTGATGACAGATTCACTCTTGATGTACCTTAGTTATCTTGAGCAACTCCCCGAAGAAGGGATTAATTGGCTATTTACAGACAAAGCCCATGTTACGTTACCCGCTCCTAGCATCGATACTTTATCGGTTCTGAGTAATGAGATTACGGTTGGCAAACTTGGTCAGTTTTTGGCAAGTCTCCGGTCTCCATTACAAACAGATGATGCTTTCTACTCCGCCTATTCTTCGCTATCGGAACATTCTCAGTACCAATATCCTGCCTATCAACAAACTGGGCTAGCACGTGTTGGCGATATATTAGAAAACAGACCCCTATTGATTGAGCGAATGGAGATCGTAGGCGTAGATGTTTCTTACTTGGATTTAGTCACTGAAGAATATGACGAACAATTAGAGCTTGCGATAAAAGAGTTCCAGCGTATTCATGGTTTGAAAGAAGATGGCGTTATCGGCCCGAATACCATTCGATGGATCAACTTTTCTCCTCAAGAGCGATTGCATCTGCTGGCGTTGAATTCTGAGCGTTCAAGAATTTGGTCGAAAGAAAGGGATAATGTTGTCTTTGTTAACGTGCCTGGATACGAAGTCACGTATTGGCATGATGGTCAACCCTTGTTTGAGTCTAAAGTTGTGGTAGGGAGAGCATCAAGAAAAACGCCCATCATGTCGGTAGCACTGGATTCAGTTATTCTCAACCCAACTTGGAACGTGCCTTGGACTATCATGGTTAAAGACATTATTCCTAAAGTAAAACGTAATCCGATGTATTTGATTAACCATAACATTCAAATCATTCGGTCTTGGACTTCGAACGAAATTATTGACCCTACAACCATCAATTGGGCAACGGTGAATCCGAGAACATTTCCTTATCGTATGCGACAGGCGTCGGGCTTACAAAATGCACTGGGATTGTACAAGTTCAATATGCCTAACCCACAAGCTATTTATTTGCATGACACGCCAAGTAAGAACTTGTTTGAACAGGACAGACGCGCATTCAGCTCAGGATGTGTTCGTGTAGAACATGCAGACCAGTTAGCAGAACTTCTGTTCAAAACTCAGGGGTTGGAAGAACGTTTAGCGAAAAAGCGAGAAAGTTCTCGTCGGTCTAACACGTCAGTTCCTTTGGGAGAGCGCATTCAAGTACACATCATTTATCAAACAGCATGGTTGGAAGAGGGAACGCTTTACTACCGTGATGATATCTATAAGTACGATCACCGCAGTTGAAATCTTTAAGGAAAATTTACAAAACGAAGAATTCTCTTTTCGTTCAATAATTAAGCAATAATTACTGCATCTGAAAATCAAGATGGAGCGTTTTATGCATTTGACGTGACAAATGTGTTTGGTTAATGTCCACGACTTGTCTAGTTGTTGAGCACTGTATTTTGAAATGGTAAGTCGTAACTTTTCCCGCCGAGATTTCCTTAAAATGACCGCTGGTGGTGTGGTGTTGGCGTCTGCCCTGCCATCATTTTCTTGGGCTTCACTCCCTGACGAGCCACGTGCGCTGGCGATGAACAATCTTAATACTGGAGAGATCCTCGAAACATGCTATTTCGATGGAAAACGATACATTAATGATGAACTTCAAAGGCTGAATGAGTTTTGTCGAGACCATCGACGGAATGAGGTTCATCCGATGGATCGACGCTTGTTCGATCAAATAAGCCAAATTCAAAAGTTAATTGGTACAGAAGCAGAGGTGATCGTCATTTCAGGTTACCGTTCTCCTGCCACTAACGCCTCGCTGCGCAACGGGTCTTCTCGTGTAGCGAAAAAGAGCATGCACATGGAAGGAAAGGCCATTGATTTTCGTTTAGACGGCGTGAAGCTTTCAACGGTTCGTGATGCTGCATTAAGCCTAAAAGCCGGTGGCGTGGGTTATTATCCAGGTAGTAACTTTGTTCATATCGATACGGGAGCTGTTCGTTCCTGGTAGTGCTAGTTGAGACAAGGTTTCTAGTCTCAGAACGTCGTCGATTACCCACAGTTCAAAGCTTGAAGTCGCTAGGCCTTAGTGTCATAGTTGCGGCAGTTTTCATGCAAATTTATTCGGTATAGGTTATCTATGGCTCTGAAATACCAAGTTGTTCCAGTAACATCTTTCTCTCAAAACTGTTCTATTGTCTGGTGTGACGAAACCATGAAAGGTATTGTGGTTGACCCAGGCGGCGATGAAAAGCAGCTCGCTATGCTTATCAAAGAGCTGGGTGTTGACGTGGTAAACCTAGTGCTAACACACGGTCACTTGGACCACGTAGGTGGCACGGAACCGCTGTCTGCACTGCTTGGCGGTACAGAGATTGTTGGTCCTCACAAGGCAGATAACTTCTGGTTGCAAGGTTTGGAAGGTCAGAGCCAAATGTTTGGTTTCCCGCTGACAGAAGCGTTTGAACCGCACCAATGGCTAAATGAAGGTGACACTGTCACTTTTGGTAATCAAGTGCTGAACGTATTCCACACACCTGGTCATACACCTGGTCACGTTGTGCTTTACAGTGAAGAAGCGCGTTTAGCGTTTGTGGGTGACGTTTTGTTTAACGGTAGCATTGGTCGAACTGACTTCCCACAAGGTGATTTCAATACGTTGATTCGTTCTATCAAAGAGAAATTGTGGCCTTTAGGCAATGATGTCACGTTTGTCCCTGGTCACGGCCCTCAATCGACTTTCGGTCATGAGCGTAAAACTAACCCGTTCGTTGCTGACGAGATGCCGCTTTACTAAAAGTGCGTGTACTAAGCATTATTCTGGCTCGGCGGCAGCTAAGTATCGCCGAGTCAGTCCCACAAAATCCTCAGCCTCACGATCTAGATCACTTGCTGATATAAATAGATCGTAGCCATAAAAGCCTCTCTGATACTTCATCCGGTTGGCGAGCATCGCTAACAAACCTTTGTACTCAATCCCATCTCTGTTTATATACGGTTTAGGGTCAAGCACTATATCCTCAAACTTATCTTCACACTGATTTTGTTTCGCGCCTAAGTAAAGCAGTGCTCGCTGGCTGAGGAGAATTTCTGTCGCTATACGAGGGCAGATTGAATTTAAGTAGGGCGAGTAGTGTTTTAGACGAATACCGATCCAAGGTAGCGGTTGGTGCCACCCTTCCTGTTGGTAGCTACAAATACCGATTGACTCAATATTTCGCCATCGGACGACCCAACCTCCTTTAAAAAGGTGTTGCTGAAAGTGAGAAGCTGTCAGCGTAAAAGTGACTTGGCTTTTCTTAATCATCAAGATGGCGAAACCAACGATTGCAGACATCAAAATGACCGACAACATGGCTTGCTTCCATCCCGGAGAAATGGCAACCAAAAACAAAGTGATGAGTGCAACAAGCAACAAAAGTATTCTGTTGATAGGGGAGTCGGGTTTGAAATGTGAATTTGTTAGGTGCAGCGTTTCCATGCTTATAACCTCATCGAATACTTGTCCAAAAATAAGTGGGTAGCTTTATGTGCATTGATTTGCATTTAAAATAAAACAAACCTCTGTTTTTATACCCAGTATTCAATAAATCCGTTCATAAAATATCTGATTAAATAGTAGACGTTCTATGCTTTGAGCGCATTTTTCATCGCGTTTCGCCGCTAAAACCTACAAATTGCTTGTGAATTTTGGTATAAAACGCGCTTCAAATTTTCATCCCTGCTGAGATGCAGTGAACTGGAGAAATATTCAATGAGACTTGCTCATAAGCGTAAAGTGCAGATGAAACTGCAAAAACGCATTAAAGCGACAGTAGCAAACTTAGCTGCAGCACCTAAAGCAGTGAAGCCTGTTGCGGAAAAAGCAGTAGCACCTTCTGTTGCTGAAAAAGCTGTTGCGGAGAAAGTAGTAGCTGATAAAAAAGTAGCTGCAGTGAAAACAGTTGATGTTGCCCTTACTCCTAAGCAACAACAAGTATTAGACATCGTTATGGCGAATGCTGAAGGTATTAACCCTAAAGGCATCGGTCTAGCTGCAGGTCAAGAAGATACTAAAGCGGCATCATGGGCTACTGGCGCACTAAAGAAGCTTCTTGAAGAAAACCTAGTTCAAAAAGAGCAGTTAGCAGGTAACAAAGTTATCTACAAAGCAGTTTAATTACCGCTACCGTTCTAGATTGAATACCTCGGCCGATGCCGAGGTATTTTTTTATCTTGGTATTGGAAATAATGCATTAAGTTCTGACTTTAACACTGCCAATAAGTGGTTTGTCACATTTTCTTAAATACTATGTAAATTTTTTGGCAGAAAAATACGTACGTATTGTCTTTTATTTTTATTCATAGATAAAAATATAATTTATTGATTTTGCTATTAACAGTCTTTTGTCATGACGGTTGTCCTACGTACTTGTACGTAATACCTTAGGCTAATGCCTTATTGATGAATTACTCGCTTCCGTGTTCATGCCCATTTCGCATTAGACAACATTGTTACATCTTTTATACCGAATACAGCCAATCCTAATGAAATGGATGACAACAATAACCTTGGTGATAAAGGACGTGAACGATGAGTCTAATCCAAAAATCTTTAAAACGAGTGCTCAAAACAACCGCTGTCGCTGCCGCGATGGCACTCGCAGCGACTTCTGTAAACGCTGCTGAAAAAGTCTATCGTTTAAAGCTTGCTGAAACTTGGGGGCCTAATTTCCCAATTTTTGGTGATACCACAAAAAACATGGCCAAAATGGCGGAAGAGATGTCCAACGGACGTTTGCAAATCCGCATTGATTCCGCAAACAAGCATAAAGCGCCTTTTGGGGTGTTTGATATGGTTAAGTCGGGTCAGTATGACATGGGTCACTCAGCGTCTTATTACTGGAAGGGTAAGGTTCCAAACACACTTTACTTCACTTCTATGCCCTTCGGTATGTTGCCAACTGAGCAGTATGCATGGTTTTACTACGGCGGTGGTATGGAGCTGATGGAAAAAGTGTACTCTCCACATAACTTGATGTCTTTCCCTGGCGGTAATACCGATACTCAGATGGGCGGGTGGTTCCAAAAAGAGATCAAGTCCGTCGAGGACTTACAGGGTTTGAAAATGCGTATCCCAGGGTTTGCTGGTGAGATTTTGGCTGAGTTAGGTGCCAAGCCAACGAATATCGCCCCTGGTGAGCTATATACTTCTCTAGAGCGTCGCACAATTGATGCCTTGGAATGGGTTGGTCCATCGCTGGATCTACGTATGGGCTTCCACAAAATCGCGCCTTACTACTACACAGGTTGGCATGAGCCAGCGACTGAGCTTCAGTTCCTCGTTAACAAGCGTACCTGGAATCGTCTACCTGATGACCTAAAAGCGATTTTGCAAGTAGCCATGAAAACGGCCGCTTACGATATGTACACGCAATCGAAACACGAAAGTGGCAAAAACTGGGCATCTATTAAGTCTGAATACCCAAATGTTGAAGTAAAAGATTTCCCACCTGAAGTAGTAGCTGCGTTGCGAGAAGCAAACGATCGTTTGTTGAAAGAACATGCAGAAAAAGATGCTTTGGCGAAAGAGATTCAAGAGTCGCAAGCGAACTATATGAATCAAGTTCGACCATGGTCAGATATTTCGCACCGAGCGTACTTAAACAGTCAAGCTCAACAATAACGTTATGAAGCAGGCGATGCCGAGAGGTTTAGCCTGCTATCGAAGCCCAAGAAAACTTCATAATGAATGCTCCGCACCATAGCGGAGCGCATCTAAACGTTCCACGGAGTTCGGAATGAGAAGTCTTATTTATATTGAGCGATTATTTAACCGCTTTAGCGATTTCCTCGGATGGTTATCCAGCATCCTGTTTATTTTGTTGTTAGCAAACGTTGTGTACGACGTTGTCATGCGTTACGTGTTTAATGATGTGTCTATCGCATTCCAAGAAATGGAATGGCATCTATTCTCTGCCGTGTTCTTGCTTGGTGTGCCTTACGCAATTAAGTCCGGTGGCCATGTTCGCGTCGACATTTTTTATGAACGCTTATCTTACAAAGCACAATCCATCATCGACATCATAGGCACACTATTTTTCTTATTCCCTTTTTGCCTACTGGTAGCTTGGTTTGGTGTTGATTTCGCTAAGGAAAGTTACGCGTTAGGCGAGACGTCTGGTGACCCAGGTGGCTTACCATATCGTTGGATTATCAAAGCGATGATTCCGCTGTCATTTTTCTTTATGGCGGTGAGTGGTATTGGATTGTTACTTCATTCAATCAACAAAATTGTCAACCCTCATCTCATCTATGCCGGTAATAACGGTAAGTCGTAAAAGGAAGTCATTATGATCGGTATAGTGATGTTTTTTGTTGCGCTCTTTGCGCTTCTATTGGGATTTCCCGTTGCCTTTACTTTTGGTGGTATCGCGCTGATTTTTGGTGTTTGGGCTGAAGGCATCGAGATGTTTGCTTTTATGCCATATCGAATTCAGTCCATTATGGAAAATACGGTGCTAATGGCCGTACCGCTGTTCGTTTTTATGGGGCTAGTGCTACAGAAAACGAAGCTTGCTGAACAGCTACTAGAATCAATGGGGCGTTTGTTCGGTGGCGTTCGCGGTGGTATCGCTATTTCTACCGTGTTAGTTGGCGCATTGCTTGCCGCTTCAACGGGTGTGGTAGGCGCATCAGTTGTTGCGATGGGCTTAATATCTCTTCCTGTGATGCTCAAGTACAATTACGACAAAGGTTTAGCGTGTGGGACTATTTGTGCGTCTGGCACGTTGGGCCAAATTATCCCACCTTCTATCGTGTTGATCTTGTTGGGTGATGTACTTGGCGTACCGGTAGGGGACCTATTTCAAGCTGCGATCTGGCCCGGTATTACACTTGTTGGCGCCTATGTGATCTACATTCTCATCTACGCGAAGTTGAACCCTCAAGCCGCACAGGCGATAGAGCGCGATGAGTCGATCAGTCGTAAACAAGAAGTGCTCACCGCACTGAAAGCTGTATTGCCACCGTTAGCATTGATCATCGTGGTATTGGGCTCCATCTTTGCAGGGATTGCAACACCAACAGAGTCAGCGGCACTGGGCGGTGCAGGTGCGATAATTTTATCGCTATTGTATAAACAGTTTAGTTGGTCGATGATTTATGATGCATCAAAAGAGACAGTGAAAGTAACCGCAATGGTCTTTGCGATCTTACTTGGTGCGACCGCCTTCTCAATGGCATTTACCTACACTGGTGGTGATTATTTAGTTGAAGAGTGGATGTTAGAACTGCCGGGTGAAAAGTGGGGATTCCTTATTATTACCATGGTGGTGATTCTGATTTTAGGTTTCTTTATCGACTTCGTTGAAATCTGTTTTATCATCGTGCCAATTATTGCGCCAGTCGCTGAATTGATGGGTATTAATATGACGTGGTTTGCGATTCTTATTGCGATGAACTTGCAGACGTCGTTCCTCACACCGCCATTTGGCTTTAGTTTGTTCTATCTAAAAGGTGTCGCTCCAGCAGGGGTTACTACGCGTGATATCTACAAAGGTGTGATGCCATTTATCGCGATTCAGATTGTTGTGTTGGCGTCTTTGCTGTTTTTCCCAGGTTTTTACGGTATGAGTTAATCACTCGATAATAAAGAGATTTTGTGAACTGAGAGTTTTTACCTTTTGAGACAAGTTGTTAAGCTGTTAATTATGTCTATGCAGACACAATCGATTCGTTTGTACTGCTAAGATAGTAAGCTGTAAAGGCAGCGTTTCATGGAGGGAAGGGATGCCTCTCAAAGCAAAGTTAATTCTGCTGACACTGATACCCGTGGTATTGGTGTCAGCGAGTATCAGCTGGATCTCTATCTATCAAACCAAGACCCTTGGCAAAAGGGAGGTGGAGATCTTTCATCAAAACCTGATCCAATCAAAAGAAGCGGCGCTGAAAGATACGGTCGACGTCGCTTTTGACTCCATTTCTTACATCTACAACGATCCGACTTTAGAAGAGAGTGTTGCCAAAACGCGTGTGAAAGCGATTTTAAATCGTTTGAGTTATGGGTCGGACGGCTATTTTTTTGCTTATGATAAATATGGTACCAACCTTGTACACCCAGTTCTTCCGGAGCTTGTCGGGGAAAACTTACTCTATCTTGAAGACGAAAATGGCGATCGCTTAATCGAAGCTTTATTGTATCAAGCGCAATCTGGTGGTGGATTTCATCAGTACCTGTGGCAAAAGCCATCTACGGGTGAAGTTGTCCCTAAGCTTAGTTACGCTGCATGGCTCGATAAGTGGGAATGGATGATAGGGACTGGGCTGTATATTGAGGATGTAAGCCGAGAAGTCGCCAATATGCGCGCGGCGGTGAACAAAAATATCGAAACGACATTTTTCTCAGTCGTCGTGATCTTAGCGGTGACCGTTGCTGTAATCATTGTTCTCACTTTGGCGATCAATCTGCACGAGCATCGCCTCGCTGATAAGAACCTGAAAGAACTGGCACATAAAACCGTGATGTTCCAAGAAGATGAGAAAAAGCATTTAGCGCGAGAACTGCACGATGGAATCAATCAGTTGTTAGTCTCCAGTAAATGTCATTTAGACTTAATGAGTCATAGACTGGAAGACGAAAAACTCAAATCCCACTTAGATAAATCACAACGATCGCTCGTTACCGCGATAAACGAGGTGCGGCATATTTCTCATCAGCTCCGTCCAAGCGCCCTCGATGATATCGGTTTAGAAGCAGCACTGACGACCTTGCTACAGGACTTTCATTCCCATTCCGGGATTGATATCGAGAGCAATTTCGATACTCAGCAGCATAAACTGACTTCGGAAGTCGCAACGACACTATATCGCGTCGCTCAGGAGTCTTTGAATAACATTGAAAAACATGCGCGAGCGAAAAAAGTAACGGTTACTTTGCAAAAAATGGGCAATATGCTGCAATTACTCATACGTGACGATGGGCTTGGATTTGTGGTTAACCATGCAGTGCACCAACAAGGGATTGGGTTAAGGAACATGCAAGAGCGTGTAGAGTTCATCGGTGGTGAATTTGAGCTAATGAGTGAGCTTGGCTTGGGAACAGAGATTACCGTGCTGCTTAATTTGGATGAAATAGTTTATGGATAAACCGATTAGTGTAGTGATTGTCGATGATCATCAAGTGGTATTGGATGGCTTCATGGCTCGTTTGGAGTTAGAGCCTGACATCGAAGTGGTGGGTACAGCAAGTAATGGTTTGGAAGCGATAGAGGTCGCAAAGCACTTGCAACCGGACGTCATATTGATGGATATCAGCATGCCAATAATGAACGGTATTGAAGCGACTGGTGTGATTAAAGAAGCTCGCCCAGAGAGCAAAATACTTATGTTGACCATGCACGATAATCGCGAGTACATCATGAAGGTCATGCAAGCTGGTGCCGTAGGATATATGCTCAAGGAAATCTCGGCCGAGAAAATGGTGCAAGCAATAAAAACGGTGAACCAAGGCTCGACGTATTTCTGTGAATCCGTCACACAAACACTCTTTACCCAAGAAGTGGTGCCTGCCACGCAAAAAACGAATCCTCTCAGCCGCAGGGAAGAAGCGGTACTTAAATTAGTTGCTCAAGGAAACAGCAGCAAGAAAATCGCCACTTTACTCAATATTAGTTATCGAACGGTAGAGACGCATCGCCATAACATTAAGCACAAGTTGGACTTACATTCGACGGCAGAGTTAGCAAAATATGCGTTTGAAACTGGGTTGACTGAGTAGGAGAGTAGTGCCCGCAAAAAGCGAGCACGTGGGAGCGAAACTAATCGGCTTTGGTAATGCTACCAAGCTCTAGCATTGGAGCAACATCGATGTCCTCTGCATTCATCATCGTCGAGATGCGTTGAACGGAAGATAGTAGAAGGGATTGCTCCCATTCTTCCAATTTTTGGAATCGATTAATGAAGTGCTCTTGCAGCGGCGTTGGTGCTTGTTTTAAGGCTTCTTGGCCCTTGCTCGTAAGTACAGCATGCACTTTACGCTTGTCTTGAACACTGCGCTGACGCTCAACAAACTGGCCTCGTTCTAGTCTATCTAGAATGGTCGTTGCGGTCGCTTGGCTCATGTTAGTGTGGCTAGACAACTGTTTAATCGTCACGTTATCTAAGTCATTGATAGCGCGCATCAAAATCAACTGTGGAGCAGTCAATCCAGACTCTTTGCTCAGCTTTTTAGAATGTAAATCAATAGCGCGGATGATCTGACGAATCGAGACCAATACTTCTTCGTACTTTTCCAATTTATTCATCCAGTCTGTAGGGAACATTTATCGAGGCGACACTAACTTAAATGCGCCCTTATTTAAAGGGGGGAAATCAAAAATTACCTCTACAATTTTACGCCGTGTCCTCAATACCATTTTGTCGCGCCTTTTCGACAAAATAAGAAGAGCTAAAATTATTATAGCAATAAATGTTTGTGGTCTAACTATTGTAGTAGTGATTTGTTCTATCAAAGGCCGTAACCACACAGTGAAAAGTAAGTTATTGGATTTTTTAATAGCAAAAAGATAGACAAAAACGTGTCAAATGATAGGATCTTGCGCCTTCACGGAATGCAAAACGTATCGTGTTCGAAAGATTTTTTTGTTTGGTACGTAAAAACACTACAAAAATAGAGAGGAACGATGACAAAGGGTATAGATAAGTACAGTATCGATAGTACCGACTATACGGTAGGTCAGGACAACGTTCAAAAATGGGGTTTTGATGTTCATAACCCAGTTTTTGGTATTAGTGCAGGTTTAATTGCGCTGTTTCTTGTCGCTGCATTAGTTCTAGATGCACATACCGCAAAGACGGCACTTGATGGGCTGAAGTGGAAAATTATTGGTTCATTCGATTGGTTGTTCATTATTGCAGGTAACATTTTCGTTATTTTCTGTTTGGCGCTTATCGTCTCACCAATGGGTAAGATCCGACTAGGTGGTAAAGACGCTGTTGCCGATTACTCGTTTATGTCATGGCTTGCAATGCTATTTGCAGCTGGTATGGGTATCGGTTTAATGTTCTGGAGTGTTGCAGAACCTGTCGCTTACTTCACCGGTTGGTATGAAACGCCACTTGGTGTTGAGGCAAATACACCAGAAGCCGCGAGATTGGCACTGGGTGCAACGATGTTCCACTGGGGCCTTCACCCATGGGCAATTTACGGTGTTGTAGCACTTTCTTTAGCATTCTTTGCCTACAACAAAGGTTTACCGCTATCTATGCGTTCGATCTTCTACCCACTTCTGGGTGATCGTGCATGGGGTTGGGCTGGCCACATTGTGGACATTCTGGCTGTGCTTGCGACTTTATTTGGTCTTGCTACATCCCTAGGTCTAGGTGCGCAGCAAGCAGCAAGTGGTATTCATCACGTATTTGGTGTTGAGCCAGGCCTAGGTCTGCAAATCGTCGTTATTACCGTGGTGACTTTACTTGCTGTTGTTTCAGTCGTACGCGGCATCGATGGTGGTGTTAAAGTCATTAGTAACATCAACATGGTTGTGGCGTTCTTGCTACTTCTCCTTGTTGGTCTTATCGGTTGGGCGGCGAGCCTAGGTTCGATTCCAACCACACTTATGGCATATGTAGAGAATATCATCCCACTAAGTAACCCGTTTGGTCGTACGGACGAAGCTTGGTTCCAAGGCTGGACAGTGTTCTACTGGGCTTGGTGGATTTCATGGTCGCCATTCGTAGGCATGTTCATCGCGCGTGTTTCTCGTGGCCGTACCGTTCGCGAGTTCATCACAGCAGTTCTGCTGGTTCCAACGGCGGTTACCGTTGTTTGGATGTCTGTATTTGGTGGCCTGGCGATCGAGCAAGTTGTTGATAAAGTAGGTGAGCTGGGCACAAATGGCTTGACTGACGTATCACTTGCTATGTTCCAAATGTTTGATGTTCTTCCATTTGGTAGCATGCTTTCTATCATCGCTGTTGTGCTGGTACTTGTGTTCTTCATTACGTCTTCTGACTCTGGTTCACTTGTTATCGACAGTATCACGGCAGGTGGTAAAGTCGATGCACCTGTACTTCAACGTGTCTTCTGGGCATTCATGGAAGGTGCAATTGCGGTTGCTCTGCTATGGATTGGTGGCTCCGAGGCGGTTCAAGCTCTTCAGGCTGGTGCCATTTCTACAGCACTGCCATTTACCTTCATTCTGCTTGCAATGTGTGTGAGCTTATTGATGGGTATGCGAACTGAGCGTCAGTAATTCGGCATTTTATAAAACCGTTTGACTAACAATTAATCAAAAGGCCAGCAATTTGCTGGCTTTTTTTGTGCGGTTTTTATGACGCTCGAGACAAAAAAATGACACATGAAAGTTCATATTTTACAAAGAGTTAATGTGCTATTTTGTTTTTTAAAAATTAGTGAATAGTCGTAAAAAAGTGTGTAATATTCATGCACCTTAACTGTTCTCCCAACTCAAAAAACTATAAATATGAAATTATCATTAAAACAAAAGCTTATAGGCGCAAGCCTTTCTGCTGTTGTTGTGATGGCAACAGCACTTACTTGGTTGTCGGCTGGTCAATTATTTGATCAGACTCGTTCAGGTGTCTATTCACGTGCGCAAAGTCTTAGTACTACTGCGTCAGAGGGAATTTCTGATTGGGTCAATATCCGTAAAGATATTGCCACTGCGTTCAACGACTACTCGACCGAGCAAGACGTTGTTCCTTTCCTACAACAAGCTCGCAAGGCTGGTGGCTTCGATGACATCTTCCTTGGTACACCAAACGGTGATATGTACCGCTCTCATCCGGAGCGTAACCGTGCTGATTATGACCCTCGCACACGTCCTTGGTACAAGGATGCTGATGCCGCGGGTAAGCAAATCATCACAGCCGCATATCAAGACGCAATCACGAATGCACTACTTGTGACCATTGCTGAGCCAGTAATGAAAAATGGTCAGTTTGTTGGTGTTGTTGGTGCGGACGTACTGATCGATCAGCTTATCAGCGATGTGATTAACTTAGATGCAGGTGAAAACGCGCATGCGATGCTAATCGACATGAATGAAGGCACCTTCTTAGCGCATCCAGATAAAAGCTTGACGCTTAAGCCTATCACCAGTGTTCTAAAAGATTTTTCAGAAGAGGCAATTGAGCGCGCCGCCGATGAAGGTCGTATCGAAGATACGGTAATCAAAGGAAAAGAGAAGCTTTACTACTTCAATAAAGTTCCTGGTACGCATTGGATGTTTGCGATTGAAATGGATCGCGCAACAGAAGAAGCAGGTCATGCGGTATTGCTACGAGATCTATTGTTCACTGCTGTGGCGATCACGATTGTGGTTATTCTTGCAGTTTCTTGGCTAGTTGGTTTCTTGTTCCGTGACTTGAACCGCGTATCAAATGCACTGGAAGAAATTGCATCTGGCGAAGGTGACTTAACGCAACGCCTAGAACCACGCAGTGATGATGAAGTAGGTAAACTGGCGGAAAACTTCAACCGTTTTGTTGGCAACATGCACACAATGGTTACTAAGCTTAGCCACGTATCTTCTGCGCTTTCAGAGCAAGCACGCACGACAGCACAGCAAGCTGAGGAGCGTAGTCAGCGTATCTCTTACCAGCAAGATGAAATCAACATGGTGGCGACGGCTGTGAACGAAATGGCAGCAGCGACACAAGAAATTGCAGGTAATGCTGATAGCACGGCAAGTAACTCAGAAGAAGCGGTTCAAGCTTGTTCACATGGTTCTAGCCAAGTAACTCAAACGCAAGGCTCTATTCAGAACTTAGCGCAAGAAGTTCAAGTTGCTACTGATGTGATTCAAGAGCTAGAAGCACACGGAAATAGCATCAATACGATTCTATCAACGATTCAAGGCATTGCAGAGCAAACGAACCTACTTGCACTGAACGCGGCGATCGAAGCGGCACGTGCAGGTGAGCAAGGTCGTGGTTTTGCTGTGGTTGCAGATGAAGTCCGCGTATTGAGCCAACGTACTCATGCTTCAACGCAAGAGATTCAAGAAACTATCGAGATGCTACAAGGCACAACAGCCAAAGCGGTCGGTATTATGGGTGACAGTCGTCGTCTAGCTGATACCAGTGTTGATGATGCCAATGCGGCTGCAGCGAGCTTGACGCAAATCCACACTGCTGTTGAGCGTATCAGTGATATGGCAACGCAGATTGCTTCAGCAGCAGAAGAGCAAGCATCGGTAACCACTGAGATCACTCGTAACACTGAAGGTATTCGTGACGTGTCTAACGAGCTGTCAGTCGAAGCTCATCAAGCAGCAGAACAAGCTGCTCACCTGTCTGAGCTATCACACGAACTTGAACAAGAGATTCAACGCTTTAAGCTGTAATCTTGTCTCAACCTAAGTAAAAAGGAGCCATCTGGCTCCTTTTTTGATCGCTATTAAGCGTGAAGTATATTACAGCCAGAACTCACTGATGGGTTGCTCTTCACTGTAATGATGGGCGATTTGCGCTTGCAGTAGCTCTGCGGTAGCAATTGCATCGGTTAATGCATGGTGAGGCGTATAGTCTGGCAGCCCATAACGGCGTCGAGATTGCGCTAGCCGAACCGATTCTGGTTTTTTCCCTTTTAAACGCTCCCAGAGAGAGCCTGAACGTTTCTGTTGAATCGTTTCTTCAAGGTGCAGCGTATCTAAAACAGGAAACTCAATACCTTCCCCTAAACGGCTTTTGAGCGCTTTATCCAGAAACTCTCTCTCGATACGACGGTAATGAACAACAATGATTTTCCCGCTTAAGCATGGTAGCAGCTCGCTTAAGATATCGCCTAAGTCAGGTGCATCGATCAATTCGCTGTGAGTAATACCGTGTATAATGACTGAATCTTCATCGAGTGCACGCTGTGGACGTACCTTCCAATGACGCGAGTTACGTAGGAAAATTCGCTTCAGGTTAAACGGCACCAAACCAATAGTAATGATGTCATGTTTTTCAGGATTCAAACCCGTCGTTTCGAAATCTAACGCCACGAACTCCACCTCAGATAACGGTGTTTCTGGAGCAGGCGGCTTGTTGCTATAAAACGCAATTAAATTCTCATCCTCCGCCATCTCCAGCTTTTGTTCAAACTTCGTTGGCCACTGAATGGTTGGCTTCTGAAAGAGCTTTTTAATCATGCTAAACCTCACTTAAAGCTCTTGTTCGCTTGGTAGCGGAACTTAAGGAAATTTTGACCATTGCTTAGGATCTGGAATGCATCCTTTAGGTTGCGACGTTCAAACTCAGAGAGGTTTTCCGGTTCGATATTGTTATCAGGATCAATGCCTAGTTCCACATCCGTCGCTTGGTGACGAATACGTACCATGGAAATAAATTCTAACGCGTCTTTTAAGTCTTGTGCTCGACCTTTTGGCAAAATGCCAGCATCAATAATGTCGTCAAGACGCTCAAACGAGTTCTGTGCACGTGAACCAACCGCCAGAGAGTGAACGCGAATTAAGTCGACCAGAGGAGCAGTACCGCGACGTTTGAGGTTGATGGAGTTGTTGTGTCTGCCATCTTTTTCCATCACGAAGTCTTTAAAGAAGCCCAGAGGTGGTGTTCTGTTTAGTGCGTTACGAGCCAAACACGCTAAGAAGCGGTTGTTCTTTCGAGCGCGACGAACAATAAAGCTAGTTAACTGTTCTGCCCATTTTAAGCGGCCATAGACGCCATCCAAGTCGAAAAAGATGGAGGCGTTGAGTAGTGCTTTCGGGTTCGGGTTATCAATCCAGTCAGCAAAACACTCTTCCCACTCTGAACGAGTCATGCGCCATAGTGGGTTGGTTGCCATAATATCACCTGTGCAATATTTGTAGCCACAGGCATCTAACCCATCGCTGACGTATTTTGCTAGGGCTTCGAAGTATTTACCATGTTTCTCTTCTTGATAAGTCTCATCTAGAATGATGGCGTTATCTTGGTCAGTCACCAACAGTTGCTCATCTCGCCCCATTGAGCCAAGTGCAAGGAAACAATAAGGAATTGGCGGTGGGCCAAGCTCTTCTTCTGCCATTTCTAGCAGACGCTGTTTGAAGCTTCGGCCAATGACCGACATCGCGCTACCCACCATGTGAGAGTTGGCATCTTCATTGACCAGACGCACGAAGCTGCTTTTCACTTCTTCGGCAACAACTGCTAAATCTTCGATAGTCTGTTGTTGGAAAATACTACTCACCAGCAACAACGAATTCTGAGATTCATAACGAACAATGTCGGTTGTTTCGATAATACCAATTGGTAATTGGTTTTTTACCACTGGTAGGTGATGTACGTTGTAACGCAGCATCGTTAACATTGCTTCATAGATGTAAGCGTTGTGGTCAAGAGACATGACCTCCGTGGTCATCACACTAGACACATCGTCCTGTGGGGACAAACCTTCAGCTAACACACGGGTACACAAATCACGGTCAGTAATGATACCAAGTACTGGGGACTGTGGATCGTCTTCGTCACGAACGAAATCTGGGTCGACGATAAGTAAAGCCGATACGTTGTCATTCGCCATTTGCTGCGCGGCTTGCTGGATTGTCTGACCACGATCAATCGTATGAGCATCGCCAGTCAGCAAGGTTTTCACTTTCGACGTCGTCAGGTCATTGGCGTCTTTGTTTTCTGAAATGGCTTGGCGTAAACGAGCGCTATTTTCAACTTCAACAAAATCCGCAAAGGAATCAAAGTTATCGTAAATTTCTTGGAAAATGTCACCAGGAATACAGTAGAGCAGGGTATCCTCAATGGCTTTTACCGGAAAGCGGACTTTGTTATTGGTGAGCATGCCCATCTGGCCAAATAGGTCACCTTCGTCAAGGCGGTTATACAGCTCACCTTTGCGTCGATAAACTTCAACAACACCGCTTCGCACCACGTATAAATCTTGGATATAGTCTCCAAAATGGATGATGGGGGTATCTTCTCGGTAGTACGAGATTTCGACACTCTCTGTCACCTTGTTTAGTGTTTCTTCAGGGAGTTCATTGAACGGGGGATACTTGGCGAGAAAGTTGTAAATCTCGAGAAGTTCTGCATCCATCGAAGGCGCCTTTTAGTTCGCAAATAATAAAGTAATCTTAACTTAGTTTTAAAACAGAGTCTTATCTGAACCGCGATTTTCGTGCTCAGTCATAAGATTCTGACATATCGCACGATAAGGGAGCTTCATTTTTACTACTATATGGTCACCTCAATTGAAAAAGACGTCGCCGATATGTTTTCTTCGTGATGACTGATTAGATCTTTGGCTGTTTCAGATCGTTATCACGTCTTTAGATTAAGCTATTCTTCTTGAGCCAAGTAGCTCAGGCGATGGAATACAGTGTTTAGATAATTCTCATGAAAGGAAGTCGAATGGTGAGAAATTTATTGCTTGTTTCTTTAGCTGCTTTGCCGGCGATATCAAGCGCAGTGGTCATGGACCAAGCAGAAAAATTTGGGTACGAACACATTCATTTGGATGTTGGTGCCGGAACGACAAACGAAGAATGGTTAGATAACTCTAATACGACCACAGTGGGACTCGGTGGTAACTATTTGTTTACTGAGAATTGGTTGTTTAATGTTGATTACTCAGCGCAGTTTTTCCATCCGGATGATTTTACTCTTCGCATTGACCGCCTTTTGTTTGGTGGTGGTTACCGTTATGGAGTTACAGAGCAATTCGATATCTACGGGATATATGGAATAGGCGCAATCAAAGCGAAAGCGACGGACGACAAAACGGATAATACGTTGTCTTCCGATAGCGAATTGATTCAAGCTGTAACTGTTGGGGTGAATTACTTGCTCAGTGAAAAGCTTATTGCGACAGCTGAAGTGGAGTTGAACCGAAGTGATATCGTTGATGAGAACAATTTTAAGATCGGTCTTAACTACCAATGGCATAAAGTCATCGGCACTGGTCTTTTTTATCAGTTTAGAGATACTGATTACAGCGGTGAAAGCTCAGATTACGTCAATGAAGTTGGGCTGAGTTTGAAGTTTGTCTACTAGATCGGACGGGTTCGTTTTTGGCGTTAAGTTAAAACAAACAAAAAAGGTCAGCTTATGCTGACCTTTCCTTTTAATAAAGTATTCGACAGTCGATTATAAAACCGCTGCAATGCCTTTACACAGAGGGCCCATATTTGACTTCGTCATACCAGCAACACTGATTCGGCCAGAACCGACAATGTAAATACCGAACTCTTCTTTAAGGCGGTTAACTTGCTCTTTAGAAAGACCAGAGAAAGAGAACATACCATTTTGACGTTCGATGAAACTAAAGTCTGCGTCCACACCCTCTGCTTTTAGTGTCGCTACAAACAGTTCACGCATTTCTTGAATGCGGTCACGCATTTCTGCTACTTCAGCTTCCCATTCCGCACGCATTTCGGCGTTGCCAAGAATGTGAGTCACGACAGCGCTGCCGTGTGCAGGTGGGTTAGAGTAGATAGAGCGAATAATGGCTTTAACTTGAGAAAATGCGGTTGTTGCGACTTCTTCTGACTCAGCTACTAACGTGAAGGCACCTACGCGTTCATTGTATAGGCCAAAGTTTTTCGAGAAAGAGCTCGCGACTAGGATTTCTTTGTTGTACTTAGCAAAAGTACGAAGACCTGCAGCATCTTCTTCCACACCTTTAGCAAAGCCTTGGTAGGCGAAGTCGAACAGAGGAAGCAATTTCTTCTCTGCGACAAGTTTCGCCAATGTTTCCCATTCTTCAGCTGTAGGATCGATCCCTGTAGGGTTGTGACAGCAGCCGTGTAGAAGCACGATGTCGCCTTCAGATGCAGATTGCAGATCATTTAGCATCGCATCGAAGTCTTTGTCTTTTGTTTCAGCATTGTAGTAGCTGTATTGTGCCGTTTCGATACCAGCAGCAGTAAATACGCCGTTGTGGTTCGCCCATGTTGGGTTGCTGATCCAGATCTTTACATCGCCTAGTTGACGTTTAATGAACTCGCCGGCAACACGTAGTGCACCAGTACCACCCGGAGCTTGAGCTGTTTTAGCGCGTTTTTCGTTTACAATTTCTGCATCAGAGCCGAAAAGCAGTTTTTGCACTGCAATGCCGTACTCTGCTGTGCCTTCGATGGTTAGGTAAGATTTGGTTTTTTCAGTTTCAACAAGTGCTGCTTCAGCTTTCTTTACTGTCGCAAGAACGGGAGTTTCGCCTTGCTCGTTTTTGTAAATACCTACGCCAAGGTTAATTTTGTCTGCGCGAGCATCTTTTTTAAACTCTTCAGTAAGGCCAAGAATAGGGTCAGCCGGAGCGGCAACTACTTTTTCAAACATAATCTTCATCCATGTTAATCGAAGGGGTGTGCTAACATTTATACCTTTCAGCAATATTGGTTACAACCGTTACTGAAAAGAAAACCTAAAAAAGTTGCGATTTGAAACAGAATTCTAACATAACTAAAGTTTTTGCCATGAAAACGTTTGGTAGGCACAGAGTTTGAAGGGCATTTATGCCATGGTTGGAGAAGTTTTGCACACATCCCAATCGTTTCAATTCAGTGCTTTGCGTTAACACGTTTATAATTGTCTAGTGAGGATTTGTTGAGACAAAAACGCCCCACCAAAGGTGGAGCGTTTACTGTTAGAGTATGGATATCGGTTGGGGTTATTTCTTCAGATTGATTTCCGACTCAACCGCATTGGTTTCGATGTCAGGGTTAGAAGAAAGTTTTTCAGTCGCCCAGTCGTTCATATGCTTTAAGATCGCTTTTAATGCGTGCTTTTCGGTTGGTACTTCTGTCTTTTCAACTTCAAGTTTTTGCTTCGGATGCGTACCCGTCGCATCTTCCGCAACGTGTAGCCAATCTGGGTGCCAGTAATAAGGTTGGCCGGAAGGAGAGCTCCAAGAATGTACGCCGTTGGATTCACCTTTGTATTTAATATCTTCTTCGTTGTATTTCGCCATTATTGTTTTCTCTCATAATCCATGAGTTGAGGTGTGCATCACCATTACTATTTAAATGTAACAGATGTAATGAAAATTAATGTGATAACAATCGACTTATTTTGCCCTTTGAACGCTATAGAAGATGCGTACTTCTCATTCAGAAGAATTTACTATTTGGCAGGTTTTAGCTTTATTTGTGTTTAAAGCATACAACGATGGATTCGCCTACCTAATGCTATTCTTGAACGGTGATAGAGCCTAAACTACTCGTCATTCAAGTGTTTGAGAATCGCCGCTTTTGCATGCTCTTCTGTCGCTGTTTCTCCATCAGGGACTTCAAGGTCAGCCTTTTTGTGTTCACCCAAAGCATCTTCAGCGATATGCAGCCAATCAGGATGCCAATAATAAGGGGTGGTACTGCCAGGATGGTCCCAACTATGTACACCTTTATGTTTTCCGCGATACGAGAGATCGTCCATTGTAAAAACTTTCATCGCTTCCTCCTGATTTAAAGACCGTAGCTCGAAGTGAGTTTAACGCACTCAGTCCAACGTAAAACCTTGCTTTTAGGTATTGCAAAGATGTGAGGCAATATGTGTGTAACAGTCAAAGTATGGGATATAAACGCTCACTTCGTGGCTGAAATATCTATTGATAAGCTTGATAAATTACGTTGCTAAATTGAATACTCCCATATCAGAATGCTGGCGCGAAGTATGCTATGGTGCGGCTGTAAGTGAAATGAGGGAAACATGAACCGATACCGTCAACTGGCTGAGCTGTTCAAAACGCAGATTCAGCAAAATACATGGAGAGCAGGGGAAAAGCTGCCATCAGTGCGTGTAACAAGCCGAAACCATTCTGTCAGCGCAGGTACGGTATTACAAGCTTATCAGTTGCTCGAAGCACAAGGTTGGGTCGCAGCGAAACCTCAGTCTGGATACTTTGTGACTGCGGAGTTGGACCGCTTCGAACCGAGTTCTCCAGCCACTTCCGTTTATCGCTCTAGCATCAACGATGAACTTTACGACTACCTCAAAAATCAGGCCTCACCGAATGCGGTGAAGTTTGGCTCCGCGTTTCCAGACCCAGCATTGTTCCCATTAGAAGCGCTAAACCGCAACCTAGCCAGCTCAGGCAGGAAGATGGGGGCAGAGACGTTATTGGATAACTTGCCGCCGGGCTGTGAGTCTCTACGCCGTTTGATTGCTCAACGGTACATCCAACAAGGTATGGTGTTTACCCATGATGATATTGTCGTTACTTCTGGCGCATTAGAAGCGTTGAATTTGAGCCTTCAGGCCGTGACCCAGCCTGGAGATACTGTTGTAGTTGAATCACCGACGTTTTATGGCGCACTTCAAGCGATTGAACGTTTAGGTCTAAAGGCGATAGAAATAACGGTGGATCCGTTAACTGGACATTCAGTGGATCAAATTGAAGCGACTTTTGCCGACAATGATGTTCGCGCATGTTGGTTAATGACTAACTTTCACAATCCAACAGGAACCTTATTAAGTGACGGGCAGAAGCAACGTATCGTCGAACTGGCTGATAAATACGATGTGTACTTGATCGAAGATGATGTGTATTCAGAGCTTTATTTTTCTGAAAAAAAGCCAAGCTCACTTAAAGCTTTTGATACACAAGAGCGCGTGTTGCATTGTGGATCATTTTCAAAAAGCCTTTGCCCTGGCTATAGGCTGGGCTGGGTGGTAAACAAACGCTTCAATGAGCAACTTCAAAAGCTGCAACTTATCTCGACGTTGTCAGGCAGTGCACCAATCCAGCAGGGTATCGCGCATTACTTGCAAAACGATAGTTATGATAGCCATCTTAGAAAACTGCGAAAGAATCTTGAGCAGCGGCAATTGGCGTTTATTGAACTGGTTGATAAGTACTTTCCCCAATCGATTCGTTACACGCAACCGGAAGGCGGCTATTTTCTTTGGATAGAACTGCCGAAAACAAAGTGCGGAAAAGCGATTTATCAGAAGTTATTGGAAGCGAACATCACTGTAGCATTTGGTCAGTTGTTTTCTGTCGCTCCAAATTATGAGAACTACCTGAGGCTTAATACATCGTTACCTGTAAATGATGAATTAGAACAAGCCGTGAAGACGGTCGGAGAATTACTTCATTAGCCAACTGTTTACCTGTTTTTTGCTCAAACTGTATCAGTGGACGATACCGAAGCTGTGTTTCAATCATGGGCAGACAACCATTTAGGTTAGGAGCCGTAATGAAAAAGCAGTTGGTAAAGCATGAACTTAGGTTGATGGGTGTTGCTATTTTTAGCGCATTTTTGTTGGTGTTTGCACACTTGATATTGGCGAAATCTTTTTCTCATATGGTTTGGACGGAATACACTGCTGCCGTTATCCCATTTGTGATGTTTGGCTTGTGTGTGGTTGGAGTAAAATACGCAGCGCGAGCAGATGAGGATGACGACGAAAATAACAACTAGAGTGCATACACCGGTTGCTAGAAAATCATTCGTACAAAATAAAAGACCTCCACATGGGAGGTCTTTTTAATTCGATATCACTAAAAAGTGATTAGAAGTTCGCAGAGCGAGGAGTACGTGGGAATGGGATCACGTCACGAACGTTGCCCATACCAGTTACGTAAGATACTAGGCGCTCGAAGCCTAGACCGAAGCCTGCGTGTGGCACTGTACCGTATTTACGTAGGTCGCGGTACCAGCTCATATGTTCAGGATCGATACCCACTTCACGCATACGTGCATCTAGAATGTCTAGGCGCTCTTCACGCTGAGAACCACCGATGATTTCGCCGATGCCCGGTGCTAGAACGTCCATCGCTGCAACTGTTTTACCGTCATCGTTAGCACGCATGTAGAATGCTTTGATGTCTTTCGGGTAGTTCTTAACGATTACAGGTGCTTTGAAGTGTTCTTCAGCAAGGAAACGCTCGTGCTCAGAAGACATATCGATACCCCATTCAACTGGGAATTCGAACTCACGACCTGAATCAAGAAGGATCTGGATTGCGTCAGTGTAGTCAACCTGCGCGAAGTCAGAAGAAACGAACTGCTCTAGACGAGTGATTGCTTCTTTGTCGATGCGTTGAGCGAAGAACTCAAGGTCATCGCGACACTCTGCAAGCACCGCTTTAAACACGTACTTGAGCATGTCTTCAGCCAGTTTCGCTACATCATCCAGTTCTGCGAACGCAACTTCAGGCTCAACCATCCAGAATTCTGCTAGGTGGCGGCTTGTGTTTGAGTTTTCAGCTCGGAAAGTAGGGCCGAAAGTGTAAACTTTGCTTAGCGCACAAGCGTAAGCTTCTGCGTTTAGCTGACCAGATACGGTTAGGAACGTCTCTTTACCGAAGAAGTCTTCGTTGTAGTCCACTTTACCAGCGTCAGTGCGAGGAAGGTTTTCCATGTCTAGCGTAGATACGCGGAACATTTCACCAGCGCCTTCAGCATCTGAAGCCGTGATCAACGGCGCAGATACCCAGAAGTAACCTTGCTCGTGGTAGAAGCGGTGGATTGCTTGTGATAGGCAGTTACGTACACGTGCTACTGCACCGATTACGTTTGTGCGCGGACGAAGGTGCGCAACTTCACGTAGGTACTCGATTGAGTGACGAGTTTTTGCCATTGGGTAAGTTTCAGCATCTTCAACCCAACCAACCACTTTAACGTCAGTGGCAGCAAGTTCGAAGTCTTGACCCTTTGCAGGAGATTCAACAATCTTACCAGTTACTTCAACAGAGCAGCCAGTCGTTAGCTTTAATACTTCGTCTTCGTAATTATTAAGATTATTTGGGACCACGGCCTGAATCGGGTCGAAACAAGAGCCGTCATATATGGCAAGGAAAGAGATTCCAGCTTTGGAATCACGACGTGAACGGATCCAGCCACGAACAGTCACTTCGCTGTCTACTGCTAGCTGACCTTTCAATACGTCTGATACAGGCGCGTAAGTCATGTTTTCAATATTCTCCATTGAGGTAAAAATTCAACTCAACGCTTACTTAAAGTACTTGTCTAATAACATTTTTGTTCAAAAAACAAGCTAAGCGCTGAGTTGGGTAGCATTTTACAGATTCAACGAGACATATTACCTGTCAATTCGCTCGCATCAACCTTTATATTCGTTTTGATGGGGAGAATCTCTCTATTTATTCACTCTTTTGTGCTCTGAAAGTGTGAATTGGTTTAGTAATTGCTCTAAACGTTCGGATAGATGCTCTAAATCAACACTAATATCACGCGTGTGCGATGCTGATTGCGATGTGTCGTTAGCATGCAGTGTGATCACATCTATTTTAGATTGAATATGCTGACTTACATCAGATGTGGTTTGCGTCTGGTTTTGGATATCTTCTGCATGTCTGAGCACTTGGCGCATCTCGTCAACAACGTTATGCATTGTGGCTGATAGTGCCTCGACATCGACAGAGCGTTGATGAGCAAACTGGCAGACGGTATCAACAGAAGTTAATGACTCTTCACTTCCTTGCTGGAATTGAGAAATGATATGTTCAATATTACCAGTGGCTTCAGCCGTCCTAGAAGCCAGGTTACGCACTTCTTCCGCGACGACCGCAAAACCGCGTCCTTGCTCTCCGGCACGGGCGGCTTCAATAGCAGCATTCAACGCGAGCAGATTGGTTTGTTCTGCAATACCCTTAATAACCACAAGAATGGACGACACTTCTTCGGTTCTCTGGTTTAGAGAGCTGATTTTTTCCCGTACGGTATCAATGTTACTTACTAGTTGTTTGATGTCTTCACTGACGTTGTGTGCTTGGCTTGCACTATGAGTGGCGACATCAACGGTGTGATTGACCAAAACAGTAGCATTATTAGTCGAGTCCTCAACCGCAGTTTGTTGCTGCAACATATCGGTGATATTACTTTGTACTTCGTTGGTCTCTAGCTGTTGGTTATTGGCCGCTTTATCTGTGGACTGCGCGACAGCAGTTAGTTTACTCGCGGAGTCGGCAAGTGAGTGAGAGGTGTCTTGCACACGTTCTAAGCTTTCGGAGACCGTATCCATGAATGAATTGATGGCTGTAGAAAGTTGGCCCACTTCATCCTGTTGGTGATGCATAAGTCGTTGAGATAGATCTTTGCTATGGCTCACATTCGACATGAATTTCGACGTTCTTTGAATTGGTCGTACAATGATTTTTTGAATCAAACTCATCGTTATGATGAAGCCCACAAATGCGATTACGGCCATTATTCCCATCGCAAACATTGCCTGTTTACTGATCATTGAATTGACATGATTCATGTTGTATTCCAAGCGAATCGCGCCCAACACTTCTCCTGCTGGTGCAACGTGGCAAGAAACGCAGTTGGTGCCACGGTAATTTTCGCTCGATTTCATTGGTAGCGCGACTACTAACCCTTTGCCCCAATCGGCTGAGATTGGTTCAATCACCAGTTCACCATTCAACGCTCGTTGATCAATATCATCGACAGGCTGCTGGTTTTGTTGCCCAGGTCCGTAAAGTTTGGTCACAGTATCAGCTCGCAACACGCGAACTGCTTCAATGCCTTCTTGGGCCAGGGCCTTTTGACGTAAGGTTTCTTTTTGCGACATGGTGCCCGTAAGCATCATCATATTTAGGCTATCGAAATAATTACTAGCCTTATCATGGAGTTGTTCACTAAGAACATCATTGATTAAGGTTTTTTGTTGATGGTATTGGTAAGCCGTAGAGGCAGCTAGAACGCAGCTGAAGACAGCAATTAACGCCAGTAAGAGCTTAAAAGTGATAGTTGAGCGCATAAATTTATAAGTGTAATTGGAACGAACTGCACAATATTAATGTGCACAAATGCGCACTGCGAACAACGAAATGAATGATTGTGACCCCACACATGTTGGGGATATGTAATTGTGATGTGAGTGCTGTGTAATCAAATGTTTGGCGCGTGACAGAAATACGGCGCTTTGGTGTGAGTGATAGCAAAGAGGCCAGGAACAAGCGGAAGTTTTTGCTACGCTTGTATGGGGTAACGCTTGTCTCTTGGCAGCGAATTCCTTAGTATTGCCTGTCTTTTTAAAGCCTGAGAATCAAGATGAAAACAGAATTATACAAAGAGTTTATGTTCGAAGCAGCACACCATTTGCCACACGTACCAGAAGGTCACAAGTGTGGTCGTTTGCACGGACACTCTTTCCTTGTTCGTCTTTATGTAGAAGGTGAAGTTGATCCACATACAGGTTGGGTAGTGGATTTTGCAGAGATCAAAGCTGCATTTAAACCAATTTACAATCGCTTAGACCATTACTACCTAAACGACATTGAAGGGTTAGAGAACCCGACTAGCGAAGTGTTAGCAAAATGGATTTGGCAGCAGCTTAAGCCAAGCTTACCACTGCTAAGTAAAGTAGAAATCAAAGAAACGTGCACAGCGGGTTGTATTTACAAAGGCGAATAAGTCACTTTCTGTTGAGCATTAAACAAAGGCAAGCGAGAAGCTTGCCTTTGTTGTATCTGAATGGCCCAATTTTGATTATGCTTCACCAGCTAGCTTAATGGGTGTCGTAGAATCCATTCTTTTTCATTATCACCCAATGTTGTTTCCTCTGTATTAATGAATCCGCACGCATCAAGAAAACTGATAGCGTATTGCTGACTTTGTGGGACAGTGGCGCAAAGAGAAGTGCTTTTAGGGTTAATGGTATACGCATAAAGGAACAGTTTACGCAATGCCTCACTCCCAACCCCTTGACGTTGGAAACGTTGATCAATCATCAAGTACTTAAGCTCCAGTTCGTATCGTTTAGCAAACGGCGCATGTTGGGAGAAACCTTTATCGATAACAAGATAGCCTACTAATAGGTCATCAGAATAAATCGTAAACAACGCCTCTGACTTACTACGTTTTTGATAAGCCATTTCAAACGGTGTAAAAAATCCTTTTTGCTCTTCTTGCACATCCAATTGCATCAAACTTGAAAAATCTTTCAGTTTGGTGGGTTTAATCGCAATCATCGCTCAATCACAAATTGGCGGCATACCTTTATGCCACCACGAGTTTTTATAGAGTATTAGATCTATTTTAAGTAACTAACCGAGTGAAGAAAAGCTAGCAATGAAGAGGGTAATAATAACCTTGGTGAATGTATGCGCCCAATGTTGTGAGTAAGTGAGCACTGTCTGCGGTTTCTACGCCTTCAACAATGACCGTGCAGCGATACGTATTACCCATAGCAATTAACTGACGCAAGGTTTCTATCTTTTTATCATCAGTTTTTAGGCCAATAACAAATTCTCGGTCGATTTTGAGATAGTCCGGATTCAGCTTGCTGATAAGCGCCACATTATTATTGCCGGTGCCAAAGTCATCAATACTGATTTTACAATCCAGAGCTTTTAGTTTCGCGACATTGCCATAAATCTCAGAGGTATAGTACATCGATGCATTTTCTGTGATTTCGATTGTCAGCAAACGGCAATCCCGATTAGATAGCTCTCTATATAGGATTGAAAAGTTACGCCCTCGCAGCAAAGAAGGACAAACGTTAATGCTGATAGGGATGGGCAACGCTTTTTGCTTGGTGTAGATGGAATCAATCACCAGTAAGGTATGAGTTAGCAGCAATCCATTGCGGATCAGTGTTTCAATAAACCGTTGCGTATTTTTTACCTTAAACCGGGAGAGGGCTTCGTAGTGCACAATCTTTTGTGCCGAAGTGTTATAAATCGGCTCCAGTTTTATTTTGAATTGTCGAATTGCGCACAAGTAAGCCATAAAGGCTTGTAGGGAGCGGTGACGCAGTATAATGAGAAAAAGTAAGCTCAGTAGAATGATACTTTGAAACGGTCCAGAGATGTAATACACCTCTTTATAGCCACTATTCTTTACGTGATAATTGAAAAAGCGTTCATTGGTGTTACCAATCTCTAACGACGTTCCGGTATTCGTTGATAGCTTCATACCGGAAAGAAAAAAACGTGAAATATGATTTTCAACATTGTCGGATAAGTTAATGTTTTTAACACGAACCAAAACAGTTGCGTTATTTAAGTCAAATGATTGGGTCGTGTAATTGTTATTGTTACTCCACTCTTCAAAGGCTTTTTTGCTGACAGGGACAACGGTTTCTGGAGTGACTAAGCATCGAATATTGAAACGATCTAGCATCATGCTCGATTCCACCAACTTCACATTATCAAATAGCGACTTCAGTTCGCTTTCATTAGCAAAGCAACTCCTGCGGGAAAGGCTCTCTGCAATTTCGAAGGCGTTATCCAGATAATTATGTTTAACGATGCTGTTTATCGTGTAGTAACAGATAGCAAAGAAAATGATCGCAGTGATCAACACAACCCACATCGCTTCTGAATAGATCTTTTTATTACGCAGGCAAATACGAAGTGCTTTTCGAAGACTATTGGTTGTGTATTGATTGATCTTCTGTTGATGTTCGATGCCATTCTGATGGTTGTTTTGCATAGTAAAAGGGATGAAGTATCCGGTCCGGTGAATGTTTTCGATAATGTTTTTGTTAGTGGTTAAGTGTTCTTCCGTGAGCTTGCGAAATTTCTTTCTTAGAGCGGCCACCGCGTTTTTAAAGCCATTTTCAGGCAGTGTCATTTTGTATTGTTGAGTGATTTTGCTTTCTATTAACCGCTGACTAATCGGCGTATTTAAACTGCCGTATGTGGCGATAGTTGACAGAATGGCGTACTCATTTGGGTTGACAGGAATGGAGTGGTGGAGTGACTGATTGAGCTCTAGAGATATTTCGTTTTCGGACAAGCAAACGCAGATTTGGTTTCCAATTTCAAACCTAATCATGTGTTGATGTGCTCCAAGTTTAATTTTTGGCTACGTTATCAATAAAGCTAGGGAAGAGATGTGATTTTTTACTGAGATATCCATAATATTTGGATATATTCAACGTTTTAGGTTTTTTTTACTTGTCCTGATAACGCATTTTCCTGGGTTTTTTAGGTATAAAAAAACCCGAGCACAGACTCGGGTTTTGATTGGTATTCAGAAAGGCGTGTTAGCAAATCACTTTGATTGCTAGACCACCTTGAGATGTTTCGCGGTATTTCGCGTTCATGTCTTTACCTGTTTCTAGCATGGTTTCGATAACCTTATCTAGAGAAACAGTTGGAGCTGAAGAGCGACGTAGTGCCATGCGAGTAGAGTTGATTGCTTTTACTGCCGCAATACCGTTACGCTCAATACATGGAACCTGAACCTGACCTGCAACTGGGTCACACGTTAGACCTAAGTTGTGCTCCATCGCGATTTCTGCTGCCATACACACTTGCTCTGGGCTACCACCCATAAGCTCAGCAAGGCCTGCTGCTGCCATAGAACATGCCACGCCAACTTCACCCTGACAGCCAACCTCAGCACCAGAGATAGACGCGTTGCGCTTGTAAAGACCACCGATTGCGCCAGAAGCCGCAAAGTAACGGATGTAATCTTTTTCAGTCACAGTTTGGATGAACTTATCGTAGTAAGCCAGTACCGCAGGGATGATGCCACACGCACCGTTAGTTGGTGCTGTAACAACGCGGCCACCTGCTGCGTTCTCTTCGTTTACTGCGAAAGCAAACATGTTTACCCAATCAACAACAGACATTGGGTCGTTTGTTGTCTTTTCTGAAGTAAGTAGCTGCTGGCGAAGTGCTGCTGCACGGCGAGGCACACGCAGTGGACCAGGCAAAATACCTTCTTCATTCATACCGCGATCCATACACTCGCGCATTGTGCGCCAGATGTTTGCGAAATAAGTACGAGTTTCTTCATCTGAATGAAGCGCATGCTCATTCTTCATGGTTAGTGCGCTGATGGACAATCCACTTTCGTGGCATTGGTTAACCAGTTCCTCTGCCGTTGTAAACGGGTAAGGTACTTTTACTGGGTTTTCAGCTTCTTTACCGAAATTTTCTTCATCAACGATGAAACCACCGCCGATAGAGTAGTAAGTTTTTGAGTACGCCTTTTCGTCATCAATCCAAGCGTGGATCTGCATGCCGTTTTCGTGTAGCTCTAGGTTTGTTTTGTGGAAGTTCATTCCACCTTCACGTGGGAACGATACTGTGTGACAGTGCATGCCAACAGGAAGGCGTTCAGTTTCTTCTACACGAGCGATAAAGCCCGGGATAGAATCGATATCAACTTTCTCAGGAGTGTTGCCTGCAAGACCCATGATGATAGCAATATCTGTGTGGTGACCTTTCCCTGTCAGTGATAGTGATCCATAAACGTCAACGGTGATTTTAGTGATGTCGCGCAGTTTTCCCATTGCACGAAGATCATCAATAAACTCTTTACCCGCTTTCATTGGGCCTACAGTGTGTGAGCTTGAAGGTCCAACACCGATTTTATAGATATCAAAAACACTAATCATATCGATTACCTCAGAAGAAAGCCTCCCAAGGGGAGTTGGGAGGCTTAATTTTATCGTTATATTTTTGGATTAATCATACTGCACTGGGCAGAGATGATTAAAGAGCGCCGTAGATTACAGAACTAATTGCAGCAAGACCACAGATTGCTGTGAAAATTTGCACAGGTGCTGAAGTTTTGTACTTAGCCATCGCAGGAACTTTTTGCATTGCGAAGATTGGCATCAAGAATAGGATTGCCGCAATCATCGGTGCACCCATTGTTTCAATCATACCTAGGATGCTTGGATTAACGATAGCAACGATCCAAGTTGTGATTACAATGAAGATTAGAGACATCTTCTCGATCTTGCTTACTGGTGATTTTGAACGAGATTTCACTAGACCAACTAGACCTTCGTGCGCACCTAAGAAGTGGCCAAAGTAGCTAGAGGTGATCGCTGCGAAAGCAACCAATGGACCCATGTAAGAGATCAGTGGAGATTCATGCACGTTTGCTAGGTAAGAAAGAACAGAGATGTTTTGCTCTTGCGCCGTTGCTAGTTGCTCTGGAGACAGAGAAAGTACAACAGAGAAAACGAAGAACATAACAAAGCCCATCAGCATCATTGCTGCGCCACCAGTGATAGCGTCAGTTTTCTTAACTGCGTCATCACCATATACACGACGTTGCTCTTTAGAGAACTGAGAAATGATTGGGCTGTGGTTGAAAGAGAACACAATAACAGGGATTGCTAGCCATACGATAGCTGGCATTGCACCCCAGTCAGGCGACACTTCCATCATTGAAGTGTTCCAACCAGGAATCAGGTATACAGACAGAGCTAGTAGGATGAACACGAGAGGGTAAACCATTGCTGAAGTTGCTTTCAGCATAAGCTCTTTACCGAATACTACGCCTGCTGTCATTGCAGCAATAAGTGCACCAGAAAGTAGCCAGCGAGGAATAGATTCCATGCCCATTTGGTTAACTAGGAAAGAGTCAACTGTGTTTGTGATACCAACACCGTAGATAAGTACGATTGGGTAGATAGCGAAGAAGTAAGCGAACGTAATAAGGTTTGCGCCAGTCTTACCAAAGTGCTCTTCTACTGTGTCGGTGATGTCCGCTTCAGGGTTTTTCGCAGAAAGAACGAAACGAGCTAAAGATTTGTGTGCGAACCAAGTCATTGGTGCTGCAATTAGGGCTAGGATTACTAATGGCCAAAAGCCACCTGCACCTGCTTTAATAGGAAGGAACAGTACACCTGCACCTACTGCCGTACCAAAAAGGGACAGACACCAGGTAAAGTCTTTGTAAGAAAACTTACTAGACGATTGTGCGGTAGAAACCGCAGAAGTAGTTGTATTCATTTTTTAGTTACTCATTTTGGGAACAGGAAATAAGTCGGGAGTAATTTTGCAAGATTTTACACTAGGAAAATTAGATCTAAATCATTTATTGCTTACGCTTATTGAATGATATGTCAAAAACCTGCTTTTTATCACGAAAATGATGTGCTACTCGTGATTTCTGCTAATGAGTAAAATTAGAAAAACTTATCAATAGGGCTGTTTGTATAAATTTATTTCACCGCAAGCGTTTGCGGTGAAAATGGAAAATTAATCTAATGTGAATGAATGTTTATGAAGCAACGTTTTATTAATATTGATGCGCATAATGATCGCGCCTATAAAAGCACCGATATCAACAACTGTTTAATGTGAAATAATATGTTTTTGCATTGATTCGATAATTTGTGCCGTCATGCCCCAGATGAAATGCTGTCTATATGGGATAGCAAATACACGATGACTGCTTCTTTTTAGGTCAAATTTGGTGCTATACAATTTTTTGGGGTTCAGAATATGGTTGGCAGGAACCTCAAAAACTGACTCTACTTCATTTGGGTCAATATGCGTTTTATATTCCGGAGAAACAAAAGCCAAAAAAGGTGTCACATTAAATTGACTAATCGTTGGTAGTGTAGGCAGTTGACCAAACACATGAATATGCTCATCTTCTATCCCAACTTCTTCTTTGGTTTCCCTTAAAGCGGTATTCACGAGCTGAATATCTTCCTGCTCATATTTGCCACCGGGAAAGCTGATTTGTCCCGGATGATGGCGTAAGTGGGCTGCACGCTTAGTCAGAATGACTTGTAACCCGTCATCGCGTTCCACAAAACCGATTAAGACTGCCGCATCTCTCAGGGACTTTTCTTTCATCCATTTCAGTCGTGCAAGGGACTCTTTGTGGTAGCCCGTTGGAAGCCGAAATTGAAAGTTCTGTAGTAAATGAGTTTTGTCGATAACCAAACTGAGTCCTTATTTATCGTGCCTAACCATTATTTATTATACTCAAAGACGGCAAAGCGTATGGCGTTATCGTTACTGGTTACCAAATAAAACATTCGCATTAAAGCACTCGCCAGCACTTTCCCTCTTTGTGTTGTGTGTCTCACTCTGCTTGAACATATTAATTTGAAACTTATAAGGTTATACACCATTCTTTATTTTAGGACGTCACTATAGGACAAGTATTGGCCAATGAAAGGGATTATTTTCACCGAGTTCATGGAGTTAGTAGAAGAGAAATTCGGTCTTGATGTGTTAGACCAAGTTCTCGATCTTTCTAACGATGAAGGTGTTTACACCGCTGTTGGTAGTTACGATCACAAAGACTTGGTTAAGTTGATCGTGAATCTCAGTAAAGTATCTGGTGTTCCCCCCGAGCAACTGCAAGAAGTGTTTGGAGAGTGCGTCTTTTTGAATTTACTTCGCTCCATTCCTAGTCACGCCAGTTTGCAACAGTGTGAAACGACGTTTCAATTTGTTCGCCATGTTGAAGACTTTATTCATGTCGAAGTTAAGAAGCTCTATCCTGATGCTAACCCTCCGCAATTTGATTTCATTAGTGAAAATCAATCCCAATTGGTATTTGACTACCACAGTGCAAGATGTATGTCTCACGTATGCTTAGGATTGATAAAAGGCTGTGCTGCGCATTTTGGTGAGGTAGTTCATATCAAACATCAAAATCAGTCAGAAGATGGTAGCAAAGTACGTTTTTGGTTAGAGGCTCAATAAGAACGATATGACGGGAAGTTCCTCATTAGAAAGGAAACTCAAACGAGAAGTTGCATCAAGAAAAGCAGCTGAGCAGCTGTTGGAACAGAAAAGCTTAGAGTTATATGAATCCAACCAGCAACTCAGTGTTGCATTGAAAAAGCTGGAGCTGAAATCTAAAAAGGATCTTCGTAAGTTTGAGTTTGAAGAGCAAATTGATGCGACGTTGATTAAGTTCGGTCGTACTTTTTTATCGAGCACGTTCGATGAAGCAATGATAGCGAGCTTTATTGAGCAGCTCACTTCTAACTCGATCATTTCTGCGGCTTACTTGTTTCTTGACGCTACAAAGCTGAGCTCATTGCGTCGTCATCACTTTGGTCACTTACAGCTTCGTCATAACAACGAGATTTTCACCACTCCTAATTGGCAGGGAGAGAATTTGCATTTGCCAGTTATCATTGATGGAGAAACGGTTGGGGAGTTGATTTTCTCTGTGTTGCAAGATCAAATCGATCAGTCTTTTATTTCCAAACAGATGGAGCTCGTGTCTGACTTAGTTCATGGTGTTATTGGTCGACACTTAAGTTTAGAGCGAGAGGTCGAGCTGAGAAAGCGGGCTGAGGAATCAGAAAAAGCGACGAAGGAGTTTGTCGCCATGATTAACCATGAGCTGCGAACTCCTCTCAATGGCGTATTGGGTAGTGCGGAGTTATTGAGTCGAACCCAATTAGAAGAAGAGCAGCGTCAATACTTGAGCAATCTGACTCAATCAGGGGACTTATTGAGAGTTATCATTAATGATCTTCTTGATTTCAGTAAGATGAATGCCGGTATGATGGAAATCATACATAAAGTTTTTGCCTGGGAGGAGCTTGAAAAAGCCATCATGGGTGTATTTGCAGCTAAGGCTGCGGAAAAGCGCATCCATTTCTCTATCGACAAAAAGCTGGGGATTCCAGAATTTTTAGTCGGTGACTTAGAGCGCATTACACAAATTTTGGTTAACTTAGTGGGAAACGCGATTAAGTTTACTCACTTGGGTGGCGTCGTGTTACGGGTGGAATGGCTTAACGGCACGGCTTATTTTGAGGTTGAAGACACTGGTATTGGCATCCCAATAAAAGCACAGCCGTCACTCTTTGATCCATTTGTCCAAGTTGATCGCTCGGCGAAACGCAGCTTTGAAGGCTCAGGTTTAGGTCTCGCGATTTGTAAAAACCTCGTGGATTTGATGCAAGGTCAAATTAGCTTTGAGAGTGAAGAGCGCAAAGGGACAACTTTTAAAGTTGCTATTCCTCTTGAGGAAGGGCAAGCACAAGGCACAGCAGAGGGGGAATTGGTCACCATAGAGCGAAGCGATTTAGCAGGACGCTCAATATTAGTGGTTGATGACATCAGAATGAATCAAGTCATTGTTACTCAAATGCTGAAAAAACTCGACATTACACCTGATTTAAAAGCCAACGGCAAAGAAGCATTAGAAGCGGTGAAAAGTAAAGACTACGAACTGATATTCATGGACTGCCGAATGCCAGAAATGGATGGTTATGAGGCGACGATGTATCTGAGAGAGCGTGGCTTTACTCATCCTATTATTGCATTAACCGCTGGCACTACCATCGAAGAGCGTCAAAAGTGCATTGATTCAGGCATGGACGACATCCTCACTAAGCCGTACACCGCAACCGATATCGAACAGATTATGTGTAAGTGGCTTGAGCAGTAGACGCTGCCTCTTAAAAAGTATGTTTGTTGGCCAACGGCTAAAAGCTAAAGTACATGCAAATAAAACACACAAAAAAACGCACCACACTGGATAATGCCGATCATTTAACGATGTTTTTTGGGTCATTCTAGCGAGCCTTGGCGAGACTGAGAATCTAGTAGCAGCACGATGAGCGGGTAATGAAACAAATTTGACCACAAAGTGCTCGAATAGAAGAACCTGTATCACGCTCCTTCGTCGCTGTGCAGGGTGATGAGATACAGAAATATGCCACTCGCTGTTAAACGAGCGGCATTATCCGTTCTGGAGGCGGATTGTTTTCGTCAATAGCATTAAAGCGGCGTTGTGTGCTGTTGAAACCTACGATTGCAGCGCTGGCAAAATCTTTGAAAGCTTATCCAACGTTTCTTGATACTCAGAGGCGCAATCGCTATCTGCCACGACGCCGCCGCCAGCCCAAGCGTAAAGTTTGTTTTTTTCCGCTACAAGAGTTCGGATAGTAATGCTGGTGTCCATACGACCATGGCGTGAAATGTAGCCAATACTGCCGCAATACGCGCTGCGTCGATGCGGCTCCAGTTCTTCAATGATCTGCATTGCGCGAACTTTAGGTGCTCCCGTAATTGAACCGCCTGGAAAACACGCTCGCAGCAAATCCGCAGGAGCGTATTGTTCATCCAAACTTGCACGAATGGTGCTCACCAAATGATGCACGGCAGGGAAGCTTTCAATATCGAACAACTTTGGCACGTGAACGCTACCCGGTGATGCAACCCGACCAATATCATTACGCAGCAAATCGACAATCATCAGGTTTTCTGCCTGATCTTTTTCCGCTGTCTGCAAGTCATGGGCATTAGCATTATCTTGCTTTGGATCTTCGCTGCGTGGGCGAGTACCTTTGATTGGTTTTGTTTCAATGACGCGATCTTTGAGCTCTAAAAAGCGCTCTGGAGAGATACTCAAAATCGAAGACTCAGGCATACGGATAAACGCTGAGAATGGCGCTTGGTTGGCGGACTCCAATTTCAGATACGCTTGCCACTCACTGCCTTGATACGGCGCGTTAAAGCGCTGCGCCAAATTGATCTGATAACAGTCACCGCTCAACAAGTATTCTTGCACCTGGTCAAAGCGAGTGGCGTAGCTCTCTTTCGTCATGTTTGACTGCCAAGCACCAGACAAAGCGAAGTCAATGGTTTGTTCTGCTTTTTGCTCGTTTAACCACTGCCAAGCTTGCTCGATATTCTGACCAACTAGGCATGCTTTTTTAAGCTTGTGGTCAACAACAACGGCCCATTCATACAGACCTACGGCCATATCCGGCGTGTTGAGATCTTTTTCTGCCACTTCTGGCATCGTTTCTACGCGGCGACCTAAATCGTAACTGAAGTAACCGAGCGCACCGCCGACAAAAGGCAAATCCAATTCTTTATTTAACTCTACGTGAGGAAGCCACTGTTCTTGCAACTGATGAAGCAGCGCAAATGGGTCATCTTGAGTTGAATAGGCATTCGATGGTGTTTCAACTAGTGTGTTGTCGGCAGTGGTTTCTAACGTTGCAATTGGGTTGGCAACCAATACATCGAAGCGACTATCGATATGCGTTTTTGATGCAGAACGCAGCAACATCGCCCAAGGTAGGTGTTGAATGCGAGAAAAAAGGTGAAGAGCAAACTCTGGTGCGTATTCCAACGCTTTAAAATCAATGAATTGATTGTCCATGTTGTTCATTTGTGTAATTTGTGACAAAGAGATCGTTCACTGCATGGCATGTCATGGGCAGCAAGAGTATCATATTCCTCTGTATAGCCAAACTCCCTCTATTCATAGGGTTTTGAGATGGTTTACAAGTAGGCAACTTCAGCATTTCGTGTGTCGATATCAGCCGTTCGACAATTGTTTATAAAAAACGAAGCTCAAAAGAGCAATAAGCTCAACAAACACGATTGAAGCTAAGCCAATAATGGAAGCATAACTATAACGAGGCATGTAATGACGGTAATACGCAAGCAGGATGTGATCAGCAGTGTCGCTGATGCGCTACAGTATATTTCTTACTACCACCCGCTAGACTTTGTTCAAGCTCTTGAAAAAGCCTATCACCGCGAAGAGAGCCAAGCCGCTAAAGACGCGATTGCTCAGATCTTAATTAACTCCCGAATGTCCGCAGAAGGTCACCGTCCAATTTGTCAGGATACTGGTATTGTGACGTGTTTCGTCAACATCGGTATGGGCGTGCAATGGGATTCGACCGACATGACGGTTCAGCAGATGGTAGATGAAGGTGTTCGACAAGCGTACACGAACCCTGATAACCCGTTGCGTGCGTCAGTACTTATGGACCCTGCTGGTAAACGTATTAATACCAAAGACAACACGCCTGCCGTCGTACATATCAACATGGTTCCGGGCGATAAAGTTGAAATTCAGATCGCTGCGAAGGGCGGCGGTAGCGAAAACAAAACTAAGATGGTGATGCTAAACCCATCTGACGATATTGCTGAGTGGGTAGAAAAAACGCTACCAACAATGGGGGCGGGCTGGTGTCCTCCTGGCATGCTTGGCATTGGTATCGGCGGTACGGCTGAAAAAGCAGCGGTATTGGCAAAAGAATCTCTAATGGAACACATCGATATTCAAGAGCTTATTGACCGTGGCCCACAAAACGCAGAAGAAGAGCTTCGTTTGGATATCTTCAATCGCGTGAACAAACTTGGTATCGGTGCGCAAGGTCTTGGCGGTTTGACGACTGTTGTCGACGTTAAAATCAAAACTGCGCCAACGCACGCGGCTTCTAAGCCTGTTTGTTTGATCCCGAACTGTGCGGCGACTCGTCACGTACACTTCACGCTTGATGGTAGCGGCCCAGCAGAGCTAACACCACCTAAACTAGAAGATTGGCCAGATATCACTTGGGAAGCGGGCGAAAATACGCGTCGCGTAAACTTAGACACAATTACTAAAGAAGAAGTACAAGAGTGGAAGACAGGCGAAACGGTTCTTCTATCAGGTAAAATTCTGACTGGTCGTGATGCTGCGCATAAACGTATTCAAGGCATGCTAGATAACGGTGAAGGTCTACCTGAAGGCGTAGATCTAAACGGTAAGTTCATTTACTACGTAGGCCCTGTCGATGCAGTTGGTGATGAAGTCGTTGGTCCTGCTGGCCCAACAACATCTACGCGTATGGATAAATTCACCGACATGATGCTAGAAAAGACCGGCATCATGGGCATGATCGGTAAAGCTGAGCGTGGCCCTGCAACGGTTGAATCTATCAAGAATCACAAAGCGGTTTACCTAATGGCTGTCGGTGGCGCTGCGTACTTGGTGGCGAAAGCGATCAAGAAAGCTCGCGTTGTCGCATTTGAAGATTTAGGTATGGAAGCGATTTACGAATTTGAAGTTGAAGATATGCCAGTAACAGTGGCTGTCGACTCAAATGGTGTTAACGCGCACCAAATTGGTCCAGACACTTGGAAAGTGAAAATTCAAGAGATGGAAGCATAAGGCAAAGGGCAATCTTGCTGCGTCTCAGCAGAGAGAATGTGACAAGGTGCTGATTTACCTAGCAAACAATTGACAAAAGTGCAGCGAAACCTGCACTTTTTGTCTATATAATTAAGGATATAAACCTTTAGGCATAGCAATCAAACGTTATGCGAACAATAATTAGGAGACGGCATGCCTCGTTTTATTCAGATTCTACAAATTATTCTTGCTGTAGTGATAGGTGGCTTTGTTGGCTATGACTTGATTCTTCACGGTATCAGCATCTTTGATGAAAAGTACGTGACCATCACATGTGTGTTGTGGCTGATTTTAGAAATCGCTCTATTTGTTATCTATAAGTTGATCGAAGACGACTAGGCTTAAAGAAAGCGGGTTCCTGTTTAACATAGTAATCAGCGCATATAGAGTTACTAATGCTGTAGATTAAGTAAGCCTCTGAACCACTCAGGGGCTTTTCTTTTTTTAATACAGCATCAAGCCGGATGTTTTGTTCATCTTTTATTAAGGTATATAAAGTTAAACTCATAGAATTCGGGATAGAACAGTATTCATAGATCGAAATTCGAAGTCGCTGACAACGTTGTTTTAAAGTGGAGTAAGATAAAGAAGCGTAATGAAGAGAATAAAGAAAGAAGTTAATGACTTTATCAACAGAGGTATGGACTCTAATGTTCGAATTGCTGTCACCGGACTTTCTCGTGCCGGTAAGACGGCATTCATCACGTCATTAGTGAATCAGCTTCTTCATACTGCAACCCATGACAATTTGCCTCTTTTGACTGCGGCTAGAGATAAGCGCCTTATTGGGGCGAAGCGTGAGCCTCAATCGAATATGATGGTGCCACGCTTTGCTTACGATGAGGCGATGAGCCAAATTCATGCCACTCCACCTCAGTGGCCAGTACCGACACGTGATGTGAGTGAGATTCGCTTAGCGCTCAAGTACAAACCAAATAAAACTACGAAAAAGCTGTTGAGTAAAACCGCAATTTTAAATGTTGATATTATCGACTATCCAGGAGAGTGGTTGCTCGACCTGCCTTTATTGGACATGGACTTTGCAACGTGGTCGCAAACTCAGTTTGATGCACTTAAAGGCCAGCGTGGCGATTTAGCCAAAGCTTGGCTTTCTGAACTGGAGAAAGTGGATCTCTTTGCAGAAGTGAATGAGAAACTACTTGAGAAAGTTGCACACACATACACCGAGTACCTTCATGCCTGTAAAGACGCTGGCCTTCATTGGGTTCAGCCTGGCCGCTTTGTATTACCTGGTGAGCTAGCAGGCGCGCCGGTGCTACAGTTTTTTCCGTGTCGTGTTGATTCGGAAAGCAAAGCGTCCAAGGGCAGTAACTTAGCGATGTTAGAAGCCCGTTTTCAGGAATACCAACAGAAAGTCGTGAAAGCGTTTTATAAGCATCATTTTGCGACCTTCGATCGCCAGATTGTACTGGTGGATTGTTTGCAGCCTCTCAATGCCGGTGATGAAGCGTTTTACGACATGCGCCAAGCGCTAGAACAGATCATGCATAGCTTCCGCTATGGTCGTAGTAGCTTTTTGCGTCGTTTGTTCTCACCAAAAATCGACAAAGTGTTGTTTGCTGCTACAAAAGCGGATCATATCACGCCCGATCAGCACCCAAATTTGGTGTCTCTGCTCCAACAAATGGTGCATCCAGCATGGCAAACGGCAGCCTACGAGAATATTGAGATGAGCTGCATGAGTATCGCTTCCATCCAAGCAACCACGACGGGGTTTATTTCCTCTGGAGATAAGACCATCCCGGCGTTACAAGGAACAACATTGGGTGGTGAGCCGATGACTATGTTTCCCGGAGAGGTGCCGAAAAAGCTACCAAATGCAGCGTATTGGCAAAACAACGGGTTTGATTTTACGTCGTTTCGTCCGATGCCCTCACCGAATGATGAGCCAGTGAAGCACATACGCTTAGACAAAGCATTGGATTACCTGATTGGAGATAAATTGAAATGAGTGAGTTGAAGCAAAAACAAGTTTTCTCTGAAAAGGTAATGGAAAAAGAGCAGCAATCGAATCAACCGGAATTGACGGCGCAGCAAACATTCGGCGAAAAAGAAACATTTGTACCTGTTGAAGTTAAAGAAGCGCACCAGGAGACCGAACAGGAATTGCAACTCGAGCATGTCATTCGTCCAAAATCGGGCAGAAAATGGCTCGCGACTGGCGCATTTGCAACTTTTGCTGGTCTGGTTGGCTGGCAAGCGGTGGACTCGGTTATAACCGCAATTCAGGCTTCTGATTGGCTAGCCTTAAGCTGGACGGGGTTTATTGCTGCGATCGCTTCGCTTGGTTTAGGAGCTATGGGTAAAGAGCTTTGGAAACTGCGAAAACTACGAAATCATTTTAGTGTTCAAGAAGAAGCAGAAGCACTTGTTAATAGTGAGAGCGTTGGGAAAGGGAAAGCCTTTTGCGAAACCGTAGCAGAACAAAGTGGTGTGATGGCAGAGAATCCGGGCTTTGATCGTTGGCAGAACAGTATTAACCCTGCTCATAGTGACGCTGAAATTCTTGATATGTATGACTCGATGGTGGTGAGCCAACAAGACAAGTTGGCAACGAAAATCGTATCACAGCACGCAACCGAGTGTGCGGCCCTAGTCGCCGTGAGCCCTCTGGCTGCCGCTGATATGTTGCTGGTGGCTTGGCGAAATTTCAAAATGATCGACAACCTCTCCAAGGTATATGGGGTAGAGCTAGGTTATGCATCTCGCATCAAGTTACTAAGAGCGGTATTTGTCAATATGGCGGCGGCTGGTGCCAGTGAGATCGCTATTGATGCCAGTATGGATTTGATGTCGATGGATCTTGCTGGCAAAGTTTCTGCTCGTGCGGGGCAGGGACTAGGTGTTGGTATTCTAACGGCACGTTTGGGCTTGAAAGCGATGACCTTATTGCGTCCACTACCCTGGTATCCTGACCGTCAGGTTAAGTTGGGCACCATACGCAAGGCTGTGGCGGCGAAAGTTGCATCAATTACGATGAAACCGTAACGAATATCAACTTTGATGGATAGGATTGCTTGACGCCATTCCAAGCATGATAGAAACTACTGTCAACTTTTCCTGACAGTTGTGAATTGGGATATTTTAAGTGCGTCTTGAAGTCTTATGTGAAGATCGACTCGGCTTGACCCGAGAACTGCTCGATATTTTAGCGTCTAAAAGCATCGACTTGCGTGGTATCGAAATCGATATTAGCGGTATTATCTATTTGAATTGCCCGGATATTGATTTTGATACGTTTAGTGAGCTGATGGCTGAAATCCGCCGTATTCCGGGGGTGAAAGACGTACGTAAAATCCAGTTTATGCCGATGGAGCGCCACAATACGGAGCTGCTCTCGTTAGTTGATAACTTGCCCGATCCGGTTTTTGCCATTGATCTTAAAGGTGCCGTAGACATGGCAAACATGTCTGCACTTTCATTGCTTGGCCTTCACAAGCAAGAAGTGATTGGTACTCAAATCGGTGCTTTGTTACCAAGTGTTCGTTTCTCTCGTTGGTCTGAAGGTGTTAATGGTCGAACGCGGGAAAACCTTGTGATTGATGGCTTGGACTATGTTCTAGAGTTGATGCCCGTTTATATCCGAGACGAAGCGCAAAACTCGACTCTAGCGAGTACTCTAATGACGATTCGCTCTAGTCAGCAAGTTGCCAGAATTGAAGAAGCGCTACCGCTGCATAATCCTCTGGGTTTTGAACACTTTGTTGGTATATCGAACCGTCATAAAGCACTAATGAACCAAGCTAAGAAGCTGTCTGTGCTTGACCAACCATTGTTGATTGAGGGCGAAACGGGGACCGGTAAAGAAATGCTTGCTAAAGCTTGCCACAGCCGTTCTAGCCGCGCGAGCAAGCCATTCCTAGTTTTGAGTTGTGCTTCGATGCCTGACGATGTAGCAGAAACCGAACTTTTTGGTCATGCGCCGGGTTCATTCAATCATGAACAAGGCCACAAAGGCATCTTTGAGCAAGCAAATGGCGGCACGGTATTTCTTGATGAAATCGGTGAAATGAGTTCGCACCTTCAAATCAAGCTGTTACGTTTTCTACAGGATGGTAATTTCCGTCGTGTCGGTGCAGAAGATGAGATGCATGTCGATGTTCGTATCATCGCTTCAACAAAACATAACCTTGCCGAGCTTTCTGAAGCAGGAATGTTCCGTGAAGATTTGTATTATCGTCTCAACGTACTTACGCTCAGCATTCCTCCGTTACGTAAGCGCTCAAACGACGTTGCACCATTGCTTGAGTTGTTTGTGGCGAAACATGCTCAACAGCTTGGGATTGATAAGCCAGAGTTTGATGATGGTCTAGTTGATGCCCTTGCAAATTATCAGTGGCCAGGAAACATGCGCCAGCTGGATAACATGGTTCTTCGAGCGCTCACGGAAATGGATGGTGATATACTAAACGCGGATCACTTCAATTTACCTCAGCCTCAGTCAGTCGGCGCTGGTAGTGCAACGCTTAACATCGACGGTTCTTTGGATGAGATCATGCGTGATTATGAATCTCAAGTTCTGGAACGTTTGTATCAGTCATTCCCATCAAGCCGCAAGCTTGCTAAGCGCTTGAATGTATCGCATACCTCAATCGCTAATAAACTGCGTGATTACGGTATACGTAAGAATTAATCGAATTGAACGAAAAGACGGAATTAATCATTTGTAATGGAAGATAACAGCTCATCTATCGCCGTTCATAAGTTGGACGGTGACTTGCTTCTTCGTACCGCTGAAATCGGTGACGCAGATATGATTGCCGAATATTTTCAAGCGAACCGAGAATACCTGAAACCGTTTGAACCGAAACGTGAAGAGGCTTTTTTCTCAGTGAACGGTTGGTTGCAAAAGCTTATCAAGCTCAATGAGCTGCATCGAATGGGATTGGGGTATTATTGCCTTTTAGTCAGAGCCTCTTCGGGTGAAATGCTAGGTACGATATCCTTTAGTAGTTTGAGTCGTTTCCCTTTTTATTCTTGTAACGTCGGATATTCTCTCGCTGAAAAAGCGCAAGGGCATGGTTATATGCGTCGTGGATTAACCATGGCTTGCGACTACATGTTTAATGTCCAGAAACTGCATCGTATTCAAGCTGGCTACATGCCTCACAATAAACGTAGTGAATCTGTGCTAGAGCATGTAGGGTTCAACCGAGAAGGGTATGCAAAAGATTACCTTTTGATTAATGGTGAGTGGCAAGACCACGTCCTAACGTCGCTTATTAATCCGAATTGGCAGCCAGAAGGGCGATAGTATGGAACGATTGGAAAAGCAGTTAGCACTTGTAATCGAGCTCGATAAACTCAAAAGCATTTTGCGCCGAACTCGAGTTAAAAGTGCTGAAGGGCGCCTCGAAAATAGTGGTGAGCATAGTTGGCATGTCGCACTGATGGCAATATTGATGGAAGAGCATGCGAATGCACCTGTTGATATTTGCCGAGTGATGAAAATGTTATTGATACATGACGTAGTAGAGATCGACGCGGGCGATACCTTTGTTTATGATACTGCTGCGTCTCAAGAGCAAGCAGAAAAAGAAATTAGAGCCGCAGAGCGCTTGTTTGGTATGTTACCCAGCGATCAGGAGCAAGAGCTATTGGCGCTTTGGCATGAATTTGAAGCCGCGCAGACCGATGATGCTAAGTATGCAAAAGCACTCGATCGGTTAATTCCAATGCTCTTGAACTACCATAATAATGGTCAGAGTTGGAAGGAACATGGTGTCTCACGCGAACAAGCACTTACCATTAATAAACGAATTGAATTTGGCTCTGTTACCTTATGGGACAAAGCGAAAGAGTTGATTGAAGAAGCCACAGAGAAAGGTTGGCTGAAATCGTAATAAAGGAGACTGAATGTCTTATTTGCCTTTGGACGAATACCAAAGAAAATGGATTTTTACGCATCAGTCGATGCCTGTGCCAGAAGAAGATTTGGCTTTTATTAAGCCGATGAGCCAAGCCCGCTCAGCACAATTTTGGAAAGAAAATATCAGTGCTCAAAGCCCTGATATGGATAGACTTAGTTCCCAAGACTGGCCAATGAATGAGGCGAATTGGTCTGAAACTGTGGATTGGATGGCTGCGTGGGAGTCGGATGATCCTGACATGCCAGCGGAAGCTGAGGCACATATCGATTGGCAAGACGATGTAACCGTTTACTTTTGCTACGAGAAGTACAATGTCATCGAAACGAAATGGTCTATTTTTAAAAAGCACTGGAAGAACTTTCTCTTTTATGACGATGGTCCGATACTAATAGGACGTCGCCGTTCGCAAGCACTTTGGTTTGATTCAAAAGGCAATGTGAAACTCGGTGTTCGTCAATAAAGAGTTATAAAACAAAGCCACCTTTCGAGGTGGCTTTGTTTTTCTAAAGGCTGGATAATGGACTCAACACACCACCAGCCCCGCGCTCGATAACGTGAGTATAGATCTGCGTGGTTTTTACATCAGTATGCCCTAATTGTTCCTGAACAGTTCTAATGTCTGCGCCAGATTCCAATAAGTGCGTGGCAAAACTGTGTCTTAGTGTGTGGCAAGTTACAGTTTTCTCAATGCTTGCGTCGCTTGCCGCGCGCTTTACTGCTCTTTGTATTGCGCTTTCATTGATATGATGCCTTCTCAATTCACCAGTGTCTCGATCTGCGCTTAACTTTGTTGATGGAAACAAAAAGTGCCAGTTAAAATCTAGCTCCGCTTTTGGGTATTTACGTCGTAAACCTTCAGAGATGTATACCCCCGCATAACCAGGCATGTGTCTATCTTTAAAATAGTAATCTCTTGCTAAATTAACCTGAGCTTTAAGCGGCTCATGTAGCTCTTTTGCTAACGTTACGGTACGATTTTTACCTCCTTTTCCTTGCCAAACACGAACTGCGCCATAATCATAATCGATGTCCTGAACTCTTAAGCGCAAACACTCCATGACTCGAAGCCCTGAGCCATAAAGCAGCTGAATATGGAGTTTATACCTCGGGTCGATATGTTGAACGAATCTTCGGATCTCCTCCCTGGTTAACACAACGGGAAGTTTCTTTTCGGTCAAGGATTTCTGAAATCTCATATCAAGTGATAGTGGGGTTTTAAAATAATCACGATATAAAAATGATATTGAGTTCAGCGCCAAAGCTTGCGTTTTTACCGCAACTTTTTCTTCTACCGCTAAGTAACTCAGAAATTGAATGACATCATCTTCTGCTAGTGTTGATGGGTGGGCGAGCTGGTGAAAAGTGATAAAACGTTTTATCCAAAATAGATAACTTTCGATAGTTTTATTCGCATAATGACGAGTAAGCATGTGCTCTTTTACACTAAGTAAAAACTGACTTTTCATGATAAATTAACCTGTTTATTTATACAGCTCCGTTAATGTATCACCACTTTTGAAATTAGCGTGCTGTGCGCCGCCTAATTGCGCGCGCCACCACACATATTCATACTGTTTTTCTATTTGTTTCATGCATATAAGTGCTACGATTGATAGCGCTTTTGATAAGAAAGAAGGCGGTAGCCTGCCAGAAAAACGGCAAGTCGCCGTATAGAAAGCGTTATGCATTTGGAGGAAACTTTCGATGAAGTATTACCAAGGTAGGCTGATTGATCATGTTCACTTAAAAGTGTCGAACTTCGAATGTAGTTTAAGTTTTTACAAAAGCATCCTTGCCGCCCTGGGGCTAGAGCTCGAATTTGATGTGCATACACGGAGTTTTTTCTTGGATGAACTGTATGTATCAGAAGACCCATCTAGGCCTACAAAAGGGTTACACCTAGCATTTCAAGCTTTAAGCGAAGAAGCAGTCAATGCCGTTTATGAGGCGGGGTTACAAACTGGTGCTACATGCAATGGAGCTCCGGGCTTCCGAAATTACCATGCAGGTTACTATGCCTGTTACCTTTTTGATCCAGATGGCAATAACATAGAGGCAAAGTTTGATTCTCTAGCAGAGAAAGTAGCGGACAGCGTGGTAGTCACCCGTAGAAAAAATGCATAACAAAGCGTTTAAGACGGATTCACAACGCTTGGCATCTTTAGTTCGAATCAACTTTAGTGTTTATAGCACAATGGTTTAGGTTCAGTGGTCGCGTTGTTCACCACTTAACGCGGCGTTAGGTGATTAAGCGTACTATCGTCAAAAAATTTCGGAGAGTTATGATTTTATACAAATATAGAGCTTTAAACTCAATAGAATATACGCTCGACATCTTGTTAAAAGAACGCCTATATTGTTCACCATACAAAGACTTAAACGATCCTTTTGAAGGGCAGTTGTTTGATGCACACCCCAAGATTGTTCCAATCTTTGATAAAAAAATTAATAAATTCCTATCGTTCATGGAGTTACCAGAGGGACGTGTAAAAGCCAAAAAAGTATCCTCGATAGATGATTTAAATCACATCAACAAAGAGTACAAAATCTGCAGTCTTTCTAATACACCATCCGACGTAAAGATGTGGTCGCTATACGCAGATAGTCATCGAGGTATTGCTATTGAGATCGAAATTGAAGACGACTTTTTGTTTGAGGTCAAATATGTAAATTCACTGCCAATAGTAATGGATACGTTGTTAACACGAGAATCAGCTGAACAGATTTTTTCTAGAAAAACTAAGGACTGGGAGTATGAAAGGGAATATAGAATAATCACAACTGAACCGTATTTCCCTATTAAGTCTAAAATCCGGCGTGTTTTACTTGGTGTTCGTGTCAGTGACATACATGTTGAAATGTTAAGAAAGTTGCTACCTAACTCGATACCCATAGTTCAAACAAAGCTAGACCCAAGTACAGCGTCTGTAATCACCTAACAATCTGTTTAAGAGTGATTCGCAACGCGTGGCATTTTTACTATGCGTTAGGTTTTGTGGTTAAGGTGGTATGCGGGAGCATCGGTATTGCATTGCTCACACCTTAACAGGGCGTTAGCCCTAAAATGAAATATTGTAATCAAGTTTATCCTGAATAGGACTGGTTAAATGGAAAGTTTATACACTCAAGAAATTGAAATGCTCTGGGAAAAATGTGGTCAGATTGACATGTTTGAAACGTTGGATGATTTAAAAACGGATATAGCTAAGTTTTCAAATCTGATTGCTCCTTGTCGAGTATGGTTGACTGGTCGAAATAAACTAAAAAACATCAAGCACAGTGCTGATTCCCATGCAATAAAGCATCAGGCTGAACGAGATATTGGACAATGGGTTCCGCATTCTGTTTTTGTTTTATCTGCATACCTTGAGTGTTTTGAACTTTCTAAGTCAAAACTCAGGGGGGATGTTTACGCAGTATCTACAAACATCGGTGCGAAAAAGCGTTGAGTTGTCTAGTCGCTGAAATTACGGGCTAACAAATTGTTCAAGAGTGATTCGGCACGCGTGGCATTTTTACTATGCGTTAGTTTTAGTGGTTAAGGTGGTATGCGGATGCTTAGGTATTGCGTGCCTCACACCTTAACAAGGCGTTAGTACGGGTTTGACATCAAAGGTCATAAGTTTTGGTGTTTATCTGTTTTGGCGTTCGTGTTTACACCTTTC